>NZ_JBHWBS010000028.1:53243-63111 GCF_042735655.1 Streptomyces sp. NPDC059567
GCCCCCCGCCCGGCCCCCCCCCCGCCCCCCCCGGGGGGCCGCCCCCCCCGCCCCCCCCCCGGGCCCCCCTCGGTTTCCTCCCCGGCTGGGCCGCCGCTGTGTGGGGGAAGCACCTGAGCGATCTACAACGACGGGGGAACCGCTCAGGCACTGCGGGGGGTGGCGGTGATGGTCTCGGGCTCGAGCAGCTGGTGGTCCCGCTGATCGAGATTGACGAAAATCATGCCGTACCGGATGGCACAGCGAACGGGCTGCGGGGCTCCGCGGGGCCGGCGCAGACACCGGTAGGCGCGAACGTCCTCGTCCTGCTCACGAGCGACGACGATCGGTTCTCCGAAGAGGGTGACCATCAACGAATCGCCACGGTGGGGGATGGCCGTGACGAGATCGATGAAATGCCACCCGGATCGATAGGCCGAAGCCATCTCTCGCCGGAAGACCCGGTCGTCCGGCGGCACGGTCATGCGTCCGCGCCCGCCGGGGAGGAGTCCCACACCGGATCGGCCTGGGCTGCCGGGGAGACGTCCCACACCGGGTCGGTCACACCCGCCGGAGACACGTCCCACACAGGATCACCGGCGGGAGCGACATCCCACACCGGATCACCGGGAGCGGCGACAACACTGGCAGGAGCGCTGTCCCATACCGGGTCGCTGGTGGCCAGCGCTCCCACTGCCGCCGCCCCTATGAAGACGGAAGCAAGTACCGAGCGAAGCAGTTTTCTGGACATGAGCGGCTTCGACCTCACTTGATGGTTTCCTCTCCCCCGCGTACAAGACGATGGCTCAGTCTTTGCGCTTCCACCACCAGGGCAATGCATCATGTTCCTGAAATACAGGATCCTGGGGGGTGTTCAAATGCCGCAGAACGAATCAGAACCGACACATCCCCACGGTCATGTCGATCTCTGTGCAGCCGGATCGGACTTGTACGCCAGTGCGTTGCGTACCGGGCGAATAACCAGGAGCGAGGCAGAAGCCGCGCCCTGCCTCATGGACCTGGCACTTCTCCACCCCGACGCCGACGACCCCGCGTGGCTGCGGCCGGTCCCACCCTCGGCGGCACTGGCCCGGCTCGTCCACCCCCTGGAGCGGGAAATCCAGGAGCGCCGCAGCCTGGCCTTGGGACTCTCCAGCGTTTTCGAGCCGTTCATGGCCATCAGTGCCCAGGACCCCTCGACGACCCACGCGATCACCGTCCTCGAAGGCATCAACCGCATCGACGCCGTCCTCGGCCGCGCCACCGCCGAGTGCTCGCAGGAACTGCTGACCATCCAGCCCGGCGGCGGACGCAGCGAACACACCCTCAACACCGCGCTCCACCGCATCCAGCCGCTCCTCGAACGCGGGGTCCGCGTCCGCACCCTCTACCAGCACACGGCCCGCCACAGCCACGGCATGCAGGTCTATCTGGAACAGGCCGGCATGGACCGGCTCCAGGTCCGGACCCTGGAGGAGTCCATCGAGCGGCTCATCATCATCGACCGCTCGGTGGCCCTGATACCCGCCCGCCAGGACCGCCAAGTCGCCCTGGAACTGCGCCATCCCGGCCTGGTCGAGTATCTCGCGACCGTCTTCGAACAGTCCTGGGCCCGCGCCACCCCCTTCGGCGAGCAGGTGCCCTACGCGCAGACCCAGGACGGCATCAGCGGCATCCAGCGCTCCATCGCCAAGCTCCTCGTCGAGGGCCACGTCGACGAGGCCATCGCCCGCCGGCTCGGTATGAACGTCCGTACCTGCCGCGCCCACATCGCCAAGCTCGCCGCCGCTCTCGGCAGCGGCAGCCGAGCCCAACTCGGCTACCTCATCGCCCAGTCCGGAATTCTGAACCAGGACCACTGACCACCATGTACGTACAGATCGACCTGGACGACCAGGCCGGAACCCTGCGCGTCTCCGCGCACGGGATGCCGACCGTGGAGCTCGTCCGGGCCCCGGGAACCACCCCCGACCCGCACATCCCCATCGGGACCCGAAGGCGCGACCTGCTCACCCTCACCGTCGACGGCGAGCCCGCCCGCATCCGGCCCTCGCGAGGACGGCTCCTGCGGCGCTCGTACCGCGTCGACGTCCGTGTCGGCGGTGTGCGCTACCGGCTCGTGCCGTGCGGCTACATCGACAGCCGGCTGATCCGGGACGGACGCCCGCTCGGCACCCTGGAGTCCTCCGGCGACGGCCGCGTCGACGAGGACTGGGCTCCCGGAACCGAGCCCGAGCCCCTGGACCGGGCCGTCGGCACCGCCCTCGCCGCCGCCTTCGGCACCGGCGCCGCGCCCTGGTGGGAGACGCTCGGGGACATCATCGCCGAGCTCACCCCGTAGCCCCGCACACACGTAGGCCCCCTCCCGTGGGAGGGGGCCTACGCGCCGTTCTCGAGAACTACTCGCCGCCGGGGCGCTTGGGGCGCCACACCACCAGCGCGCTCGCCTGCTGCACGTCGGTGTACGGCACCAGGTCCCGCCGGTACGAGGCGTGCACCTGCGCCTCGCGCTGACGCATCGCCGACGCGGCGCCCTCGACGGCCGCCGACAGTTCGGCGACCCGCTGCTGGAGCGCCGCGACCTGGTTCTCCAGCTCGATGATGCGCTTGATGCCCGCCAGATTGATGCCCTCGTCCTGCGACAACGCCTGCACCGTGCGGAGCAGTTCGATGTCACGGGCCGAGTAGCGCCGGCCCCGGCCCGCCGTGCGGTCGGGCGAGACCAGACCGAGGCGGTCGTACTGCCGGAGCGTCTGCGGATGCAGGCCCGAGAGCTGGGCCGCCACCGAGATGACGTACACCGGCGTCTCGTCGGTCAGTTCGTACGGATTGCGGCTGCGTCCCGGTCTGCTGTCCATCGGGTCAAGCTCCCTTCGCGGCCTGGAACAACTCTGCCCTGGGGTCCTCGCCCGCCGTCGCCTGACGGTAGGTCTCGAGGGCCTCGCGGGCCTTGTCGTCGAGCTCCTTCGGCACCGCGACCTCCACCGTCACCAGCAGATCGCCGCGCGTACCGTCCTTGCGGACCGCGCCCTTGCCGCGGGCGCGCATGGTCCGGCCGTTGGGGGTGCCGGCGGGCAGCTTCAGCGTGACCGCCGGGCCGCCCAGGGTCGGCACCTTGATCTCGCCGCCGAGCGCCGCCTCGTCGAAGGTGACGGGCACGGTGACGGTCAGGTTGTCGTCCTTGCGGCCGAACACCGGGTGGGCGTCGACGTGGACGACGACGTACAGGTCGCCGCTCTGGCCGCCGCGCTCGCCCGGCGCGCCCTTGCCCCGCAGCCGGATCCGCTGGCCGTCGGAGACTCCGGCGGGGATACGGACCTGCATGGTGCGGGAGGACTTGGCCCGCCCGCTGCCCTTGCAGACCTCGCAGGGGGTCTCGGCGATCAGACCGCGCCCCTTGCAGTCCACGCACGGGTCGGTGAGCGAGAAGGATCCGCTGCCGCCGCGCGAGACCTGGCCGGTGCCGACACAGGTCGGGCACACGCGGGGGGTGCCGTTCTTGTCGCCGGTGCCCGAACAGGCCTTGCAGGGCGCCTGTGAGGACATCCGCAGCGGCACGGTGGCGCCGTCCACGGCCTCGGTGAAGCTGAGCGTCACCTCGGACTCGATGTCCTGGCCGCGGCGCGGCTGCGTGCGCGTACCCGCGCCGCCGCCCGCGCCCCGGTTGAACAGTCCGCCGAAGACGTCGCCGAGGCCGCCGCCGAAGCCGCCGGCCCCGCCCGGGCCGCCGGGACCCTGGGCGCCGCCGAAGAGGTCACCCAGGTCGAAGTTGAAGTTGCCGCCGCCCGGGCCTCCGGCACGGAAGCCTCCGTTGCCGAAGAGCGCGCGGGCGTCGTCGTACTCCTTGCGCTTCTTGGGGTCGCCGAGGACGTCGTTCGCCTCGGAGATCTCCTTGAAGCGCTCCTCCGCCTTGGTGTCGCCCTTGTTGGCGTCCGGGTGGTTCTCGCGGGCGAGCTTCCGGTACGCCTTCTTGATCTCGGCGTCGGTGGCGTCCTTGGGGACGCCGAGAACCTTGTAGTAGTCCTTCTCGACGAAGTCCTTCGTGCTCATCGACGTCCCTCCTCTCGGACGATCTTCGCGCTAGCCCTCTTCGGGGCCACCGCTCTCCTCGTCTGCCGACTTCTCTTCCTTCGCGGCCGGCGTCGCCCCGGGCTGGGGCTCGGCCACCGCCACGCGCGCGGGCCGGATGGTCCGCTCGCCGATCCGGTACCCCGGCTGCAGGATCGCCACGCAGGTCGTCTCGGTGACATCCGGCGCGTACGAGTGCATCAGGGCCTCGTGGATCGTCGGGTCGAAGGGCTCGCCCTCCTTGCCGAACTGCTGCAGCCCCATCTTGGCGGCCACCGTCTCCAGCGACTCCGCCACCGACTTGAAGCCGCCCACGAGTTCGCCGTGGTCCCGGGCCCGACCGATGTCGTCGAGCACGGGCAGAAGCTCCGTCAGCAGGCCCGCGACCGCGATCTCCTTGACGGTGACCCGGTCCCGCTCCACCCGACGGCGGTAGTTCTGGTACTCGGCCTGGAGCCGCTGGAGGTCCCCGGTGCGCTCGGAGAGCGCGCTGCGGACCTGGTCCAGCTGGGCGGTGAGACCTGCGGTCTCGGCCGAGCTCTTGCTGCTTGCGTCCCCGGCCGGGGCCGCCGGGCCCTCCTCCGTGGAGGGGGCCTCGGCGGCGTCGGCGGCGTCGTCAGGGGTGGCGCCGGAGGGGACGTCGGGCTGCTCGTCGAAGCCCGGGGTCTCCTCCGTCATCAGACAGCGCCGCCCTTCGGCTTCTCGTCGTCGACGATCTCGGCGTCGACCACGTCGTCGTCGGCCTTGGCCTCGCCCTGCGGGGCGTCGCCGCCGGCCGCCTGGGCGGCCTGGGCGTCGGCGTACATGGCCTGGCCGAGCTTCTGGGAGACGGCCGCGACCTTCTCGGTGGCGGTACGGATCTCCGCGGTGTCCTCGCCCTTGAGCTTCTCCTTCAGCTCGGCGACGGCGGTCTCGACCTCGGTCTTGACCTCACCGGGGACCTTGTCCTCGTTGTCCTTGAGGAACTTCTCCGTCTGGTAGACGAGCTGCTCGCCCTGGTTGCGGGACTCGGCGGCCTCGCGGCGGGCGTGGTCCTCGTCCGCGTACTTCTCGGCCTCTTCGCGCATCCGGTTGACCTCGTCCTTCGGCAGCGAGGAGCCACCGGTGACGGTCATCTTCTGCTCCTTGCCCGTGCCCAGGTCCTTCGCGGTCACGTGCATGATGCCGTTGGCGTCGATGTCGAAGGCGACCTCGATCTGCGGGACGCCGCGCGGGGCCGGCGGCAGACCGGTCAGCTCGAACATGCCGAGCTTCTTGTTGTACGCCGCGATCTCGCGCTCACCCTGGTAGACCTGGATCTGCACCGACGGCTGGTTGTCCTCGGCCGTCGTGAAGATCTCGGACCGCTTGGTCGGGATCGTGGTGTTGCGCTCGATGAGCTTGGTCATGATGCCGCCCTTGGTCTCGATACCAAGCGACAGCGGGGTCACGTCGAGGAGCAGGACGTCCTTGACCTCACCCTTCAGCACACCGGCCTGCAGGGCGGCGCCGATGGCGACGACCTCGTCCGGGTTCACACCCTTGTTGGCCTCCTGGCCACCGGTCAGCTCCTTGACGAGCTCGGCGACGGCCGGCATACGGGTGGAGCCACCGACGAGAACGACGTGGTCGATCTCGGACAGGTTGATGCCCGCGTCCTTGATGACGTTGTGGAACGGCGTCTTGCAGCGGTCCAGGAGGTCGGCGGTCAGCTGCTGGAACTGAGCGCGCGTGAGCTTCTCCTCCAGGTGCAGCGGGCCCTCGGCGGAGGCGGTGATGTACGGCAGGTTGATCGACGTCTCGGTGGAGGACGACAGCTCGATCTTCGCCTTCTCCGCGGCCTCGCGGAGACGCTGGAGAGCCATCTTGTCCTTGGCCAGGTCGACGCCGTGACCGTTGGCGAACTGCTTCACCAGGTAGTCGACGACGCGCTGGTCCCAGTCGTCACCACCGAGGTGGTTGTCACCGTTGGTGGCCTTCACCTCGACGACGCCGTCGCCGATCTCCAGGAGGGACACGTCGAAGGTGCCACCACCGAGGTCGAAGACGAGGATCGTCTGGTCGTCCTTGTCCAGGCCGTAGGCCAGGGCGGCCGCGGTCGGCTCGTTGACGATGCGCAGGACGTTGAGGCCCGCGATCTCACCGGCCTCCTTGGTGGCCTGACGCTCGGAGTCGTTGAAGTACGCCGGGACGGTGATGACCGCGTCGACGACCTTCTCGCCCAGGTACGCCTCGGCGTCGCGCTTCAGCTTCTGCAGGATGAAGGCGCTCATCTGCTGCGGGTTGAAGTTCTTGCCGTCGATCTCGATCTTCCAGTCGGTGCCCATGTGGCGCTTGACCGACCGGATGGTCCTGTCGACGTTGGTGACCGCCTGGCGCTTGGCGACCTCGCCGACGAGCACCTCGCCGTTCTTCGCGAAGGCGACGACGGACGGCGTGGTCCTGGCGCCTTCGGCGTTGGTGATGACGGTGGGCTCGCCGCCTTCGAGAACGCTGACGACGGAGTTAGTCGTGCCCAGGTCGATGCCGACCGCACGTGCCATTTCAATTCCTCCAGCTGACTGACTTGAGTGGAACTGACTCAAGGATGCATGACGACCCTCGGCACGTCAACAGACCTGAGTGGAGGCGACTCAACTCTTCACCCTGGGAGCCGCTCAAAGAGACGCCGCTGGCGCGTCATTCCCTGCCCGGACCCCCCTCCGCATGAGAGAGTCCGGGGTGCCCCTGCCGGGCATAGCGGGCATATCCCACGAATATCCCATGAATGTCACTCGAAAGGGTGTGGGGAATGACGGCCAAGCGCGCACTCGACCTCCTCGGCGGACTCGCCCTGCTGACCGTCCTCTCCCCGCTGATCGCGGCCGTCGCCCTCTCGCTCGCACTCGCGACGGCCGGCGCGGGCGGGGTGACGCGCCGCCGGACCGTCGCGGGCCGGGGCGGAAACGCCTTCACGATGGTCACGTTCCGCACGAAGAGCGCGCTGGCCGGACTGCCCCTCCTGCTCCACGTCGTACGGGGGGAGATGTCCCTGGTCGGCCCGTGCCCCCTCACCCCCGGACACCGGGAGTGCGTGGGCGAGGCGCGGCGCCGGCTGTCGGTGCGGCCGGGGATGACCGGGCTGTGGCAGATCAGCGGACGTTCGGAGCTGCCGTGGGAGGAGCGCGAGCTGCTCGATCTCCACTATGTGGACCACCACTGGCTGGGGATGGATCTCGCGATCCTGGCGCGTACGCTTCCAGCAGTCCGGAGGCGTCGCGCGGCAAGGCTTGCCTGAGCGACACAGATCACCGCAGGCGCCGCTACAGCGCGGGGCCGTGAAGGGGTAATCTCAGCACGGACTGAATAAGTTACCGCTTAGTAGCGCCACACTGGAGAGTGCAGGCGCTCCGCCTCGCAGGCCCGCCCGAGGAGCCCCTCATGCAACTCGCCGCGATCATCGTGTCGATCGCCATCACGGTGGTGGCCGTCGCGCTGTTCGGCCGCGCCATCGCGCAGATCTACCGCTTCGTGATGCTCGGCCAGCCCGTACCCGCGGGCACGCGCACCGGCGACCCCACACAGCGCACCATCACGCTGGTCAAGGAGTTCCTCGGCCACACGCGCATGAACCGCTGGGGCGTCGTCGGCGTGGCGCACTGGTTCGTGGCGGTGGGCTTCTTCTCGCTGCTGCTCACGATCGTCAACGCCTTCGGCCAGCTCTTCCAGGCCGACTGGCTGATCCCGATCATCGGCGACTGGCTGCCGTACGAGATCTTCACCGAGTTCCTCGGCCTGATGACCGTCCTCGGCATCGTGACCCTGATCGTGATCCGGCAGCTGAACCGGCCGGGCGGGGCGGGCCGCAAGTCCCGCTTCGCGGGCTCCAAGACCGGCCAGGCGTACTTCGTCGAGGCCGTCATCCTCATCGTCGGCGTCTGCATCATGACGCTGCGCGCCCTGGAAGGCGTCCAGCACCACGTGACCGGCTGGGAGCCGGGCTTCTTCGCCTCGTACCCGCTGATCGCGCTGCTCGACGGTCTGGACCTGAGCACGATCCAGCACCTCACCTACTTCTTCGCGGCGCTCAAGATCGTCACGTCCTTCACCTGGATGATCACGGTCTCGCTGAACACCAACATGGGTGTGGCCTGGCACCGCTTCCTCGGCTTCCCGAACATCTGGTTCAAGCGGAAGGCCGACGGCTCCACCGCCCTCGGCGCGCTGCAGCCGATGACGACGGCCGGCAAGGAGATCGACTGGGAGGACCCGGCCGAGGACGCCGTCTTCGGCGTCTCCCAGGTCGAGCAGTTCTCCTGGAAGGGCATCCTCGACTTCTCCACCTGCACCGAGTGCGGCCGCTGCCAGTCGCAGTGCCCCGCCTGGAACACGGGCAAGCCGCTCTCCCCCAAGCTCCTGATCATGTCGCTGCGCGACCACGCGCACGCCAAGGCGCCGTACCTGCTGGCCGGCGGCGGCAAGGACATGGAGGGCAACGAGCAGGCGTCCGAGGAGCAGCTCAAGGACGTCCCCGCCGCCGCCCTCGCCGAGGCCGAGCGCCCCCTCGTCGGCACCGCCGAGGAGAACGGCGTCATCGACCCGGACGTCCTGTGGTCCTGCACCACCTGCGGCGCCTGCGTCGAGCAGTGCCCGGTCGACATCGAGCACATCGACCACATCGTCGACATGCGCCGCTACCAGGTGATGATCGAGTCCGCCTTCCCCTCGGAGGCCGGCACGATGCTCAAGAACCTGGAGAAGAAGGGCAACCCCTGGGGTCTGGCCAAGAAGCAGCGCGTCGAGTGGACCAAGGAGGTCGACTTCGAGGTCCCGATCGTCGGCAAGGACGTCGAGGACCTCACCGAGGTCGACTACCTGTACTGGGTCGGCTGCGCCGGCGCCCTGGAGGACCGGGCCAAGAAGACCACCAAGGCCTTCGCCGAGCTGCTGCACATGGCGGGCGTCAAGTTCGCGATCATGGGCGGCGAGGAGAAGTGCACCGGTGACTCGCCCCGCCGCCTGGGCAACGAGCCGCTGTTCCAGCAGCTCGGCCAGGAGAACGTCGCGATGCTGAACATGGCGTTCGGCGAGGACGACGAGGACGAGTCGACGAAGAAGCCGAAGTCCGCGAAGAAGATCGTCGCGACCTGCCCGCACTGCTTCAACACGATCGCGAACGAGTACCCGCAGCTGGGCGGCGAGTTCGAGGTCATCCACCACACGCAGCTGCTCCAGCACCTCATCGACGAGGGCAAGCTGATCCCGGTGACCCCGGTCGACGGTCTGATCACCTACCACGACCCGTGCTACCTGGGCCGCCACAACAAGGTCTACACGCCCCCGCGCGAGATCATGTCGGCAGTCCCGGGCCTGCGTCAGCAGGAGATGCACCGCCACAAGGAGCGCGGCTTCTGCTGTGGCGCCGGTGGCGCGCGGATGTGGATGGAGGAGCGGATCGGCAAGCGCATCAACAACGAGCGCGTCGACGAGGCCCTGTCCCTCAACCCGGACATCGTCTCCACCGCCTGCCCGTTCTGCCTCGTCATGCTGACCGACTCGGTCAACGGCAAGAAGAACGAGGGCAAGGCCAAGGAGTCCGTCCAGGTCGTGGACGTGGCCCAGCTGCTGCTCGACTCGGTGAAGGCGAAGCCGGAGCCGGAGTCCGTGTCGGAGGCCGTCTCCGCCGAGTAGTCGTCACATACGAGAGGGCCGTCCCGCAGATCCGCGGGGCGGCCCTCTCCTTTGTGGGCCCGGCCTGATCGAGCTGTGACCAACCCGCGGGGGGGTACCAGCTGCTTGGGCAATGTTGGCCCGGGGTGGGGGAACGGGGGCGGTAAATGGGGGGGGGGGGTGAGGGAAAGAG
>NZ_JBHWBS010000028.1:63121-64681 GCF_042735655.1 Streptomyces sp. NPDC059567
ATTTGTGTTCACACCCGCGGGGCCGGACCCCGAGACCCGGGGGGCGCCCCTCTCCTTTGTGGGCCCGGCCTGATCGAGCTGTGACATCCCCTAGGGGATGTCACAGCTCAGTGGCAAAGGAGCGCCCTGACAGCGGAAACGGGTACGTTCAAGGCGTGGCTGGATTCAGGAACGGACGCGGCCGGGACAACCGCCCCCCGCAACAACAACCGCAGCAGGCGCCGTACGGGTACAACGCGGCCCCGCCGCCCCACCCGCAGCAGCAGTGGGGCCGCCAGGCCCCGCAGGGCGGCGGTGGGTACGAGGGGGAGCCGGAGTACTTCGGGGACCCGTACGGGGCGCAGCAGCAACAGCAGCAGCACTACGCGGCGAACACGCCGGGGCACACGCAGATGTTCAGCGTGAACGAGGACCCGTACGGCGCCGGCGCGACGTACCAGGCGGGCAACGCCCCCGCGCCCACGGGCCCGCGGCTGCCCTGGAAGGCCCTGCTGAGCGGCATCGTGCTGCGCCCGGCGCCGACGTTCCTGCAGATGCGGGACCACGCGGTGTGGGGCCCCGCGCTGACCGTCACGTTCCTCTACGGACTGCTCGCGATCTTCGGCTTCGACAAGGCGCGCGACGAGGCGATCAACGCGACGCTGTCGACGGCGATCCCGTACGTCCTGATGACGGGCGTCGGCTTCGTCGTCGCCGGCCTGATCCTGGGCGCGGTCACGCACACCCTGGCCCGCCAGCTCGGCGGCGACGGCACGTGGCAGCCGACGGTGGGCCTGTCGATGCTGATCATGTCGATCACGGACGCGCCCCGCCTGGTCTTCGCGCTCTTCCTGGGCGGCGAGAACGGCCTGGTGCAGGTCATCGGCTGGATCACCTGGCTGGCGGCGGGCGCCCTGTTCACGACGATGGTGAGCCGCTCCCACGACCTGCCCTGGCCGAAGGCCCTGGGCGCGTCGGCGATCCAACTGGTGGCGCTGCTCAGCCTGATCAAGCTGGGCACGCTGTAACACGTACGGACAAGGAGAAGCCCCCCATCGCACGGCGGTGGGGGGCTTCTCCTCTGCTCGGCACTATCGAATACCAGCCATGGACAACGGTTGGCGGCCATTCCCGGCACCGCTTCCCTGATTTCGTTGACGTGTCATCGTCACGCAACAAAGATCGACACCGCTCCACCGCATGGACTCATTCTCAACTCGTTCAGAGGAGTTTTATGTCCGGCAAGCTTTCGCGCATAGCGGTGTTCTCGGCCGCGCTCGCCGCATTCGGAATGACGGGAGCTGTGTCGAGCACCGCTTCCGCCGCCCCCACGTCGATGCACTTCATCGCGCACTACAGCTCCGAGTCGCAGTGCCAGGGCGGCGGCGCGTACTACGTCCGCCACGGCTACTCGTCCTACTACTGTCTCCGCGAGTCCGCCGGCTGGGGCCTCTACGTCTGGGACTGACGCCCCCGCTTCCGACGGTTGGGGGGCCCCCCGGGGTGTCTCCGCCGGGGCCCCAAACGGCTTCGGCGCGGCTTCCCGCACGCGTCGTGGGCCTCTGCCACACCCGTTACCAC
>NZ_JBHWBS010000028.1:64691-66439 GCF_042735655.1 Streptomyces sp. NPDC059567
CCCTCTATCGTCGCCTGGGTCTGTTGTGAATAGGAGACTGGTCTGGCTCTGACGCCCCCGCTCCGCAGGGAGGGGGCGACCCGCGTGATCTCTCGCGGGTCGCCCCATCCGTCTTCGGCGCTCGTACCGTCAGGCGTCGAGGACCTGACCCTCACGCTTCACGACGGGCGGCTCGACGGACCAGGGGAAGTTGATCCACTCGTCGGTCTTCTTCCACACGTACTCGCACTTCACGAGGGAGTGCGACTTCTCGTAGATGACGGCGGAGCGGACCTCGGCGACGTGGTCGACGCAGAAGTCGTGGACGAGCTTCAGGGTCTTGCCGGTGTCGGCGACGTCGTCGGCGATGAGCACCTTCTTGTCGCTGAAGTCGATGGCGTTCGGGACGGGCGCCAGCATGACCGGCATCTCCAGGGTCGTCCCCACGCCGGTGTAGAACTCCACGTTCACGAGGTGGATGTTCTTGCAGTCCAGGGCGTAGGCCAGACCGCCGGCGACGAAGACGCCGCCGCGGGCGATGGAGAGCACGACGTCGGGCTCGTAGCCGTCGTCGGCGATGGTCTGGGCGAGCTCGCGGATGGCGCGGCCGAAGCCCTCGTAGGTGAGGTTCTCCCGTACGTCACTCATTGCCGTCACACCTGGGTCCGATGGAAGTTCATGAACGAGCGCGAGGCCGTCGGCCCCCGCTGTCCCTGGTAACGCGAGCCGTACCGCTCGCTGCCGTAGGGGAACTCGGCGGGCGAGCTCAGCCGGAACATGCACAGCTGCCCGATCTTCATCCCCGGCCACAGCTTGATCGGCAGGGTGGCGAGGTTCGACAGCTCCAGGGTCACGTGCCCGGAGAAACCGGGGTCGATGAACCCGGCGGTGGAGTGGGTGACCAGCCCCAGCCGGCCGAGCGAGCTCTTCCCCTCGAGCCGGGACGCGATGTCGTCCGGCAGCGTGATGACCTCGTAGGTCGAGGCGAGCACGAACTCGCCGGGGTGCAGGATGAACGCCTCGTCACCCTCGGGCTCGACCTCACGGGTCAGATCGAGCTGCTCGACGGCGGGGTCGATGTGGGGGTAGCGGTGGTTCTCGAACACCCGGAAGAAGCGGTCAAGCCTCACGTCGATGCTCGAGGGCTGCACCATGGATTCGTCGTACGGGTCGATGCGCACCCGTCCGGCATCGATCTCGGCCCGGATGTCCTTGTCTGAGAGAAGCACGCCCCCACGATACGCAGAGGGCGCGGACCTGCCCCAATCGGGAAGACTCCGCGCCCGTCCTTCGGACATCAGCGCCGCTCGAGCTCCACGGGCACCGCGTGCCGCAGCCGCGCACACCGTGGACACCGAATGAGCCGCCCCGGCCCGATCCGCCCGGCACCGAGCTGCTGCAGCGGGAACGAAGCGGTACTGAACACATGCCCCTCGGCACAACGAACGACGGTGCGCTCCATCGAACCCATCAAGTCCCTTCCCCGACAAGTGGTGGACGAGACAGCCACATTAGGGGATCAACGAGACACCACTCCAGGCGGCGCTCCGTCAGGGACACGTACGCCTCGTACGCCGCGACTTCGGGATGGGGTACAGTGTCCGAGTCTGCGGTACCGATCTTCGGACCGCCACGCGGATGTAGTTTAATGGTAGAACATGAGCTTCCCAAGCTTATAGCGCGGGTTCGATTCCCGTCATCCGCTCTTGAGAGAAGGGGGGGGGGGGGGGGGGGGGGCGGGGGGGTGGTGGGGGACACGCCGGTCGCCC
>NZ_JBHWBS010000028.1:66449-68707 GCF_042735655.1 Streptomyces sp. NPDC059567
GTTATCGGGTCCCAGAGGGTGCTCCCCTGGTTGGGGGGGGGGTGTGCTCCCCGTCAGGGGGTGGGGCGCCCCCCCCCGGCCCGGCCCCGGGCCCCCTTCGTTGTTGCCTAGACCTCTCGGGACCCGCGTGCCATTCGCGTGCCATACGGGACACCTCATGCCCCGTCACGACAGAAGCCGATCCAGACCTCGCGTCGTCGGGAATGGCCGCCCTGGGTGAGATTGATCTAGCTCCTCGCGAACTGAGGGTCGCACCTGCAGGCCGGCAAAGTCGGCATGGGCCCAGCAGAAGCTGACAGGCACGAAGCATGCGCTGGACCCTGCTCCGCTATGCGTGCGAATGGGTGATGATGGCGCCGTGATCGTGGACCTGAGCAACTACGAGCTGGTGTGGCCGACATCGCTGTTCGTGTCGGAAGGGGAACGCATCCTGAGGACCAAGGGCTCCCGTTCCTCGCGGGAGGACCGCGTGGAGTGGCTCTTGACCGAGGCCCTGGTCGGATCGACAGCCGTGGCGGACTTCCAGGAAGTCGAGGCCCTGCATAGCGGCTGGGGCTCTACGCGGGAAGGCCGGTACAGGGGAGACACCCGGGAGGACTGGTTCTCGGAACTCATCAGCCGTGCTTCGGAGATCCGGCCCGCGCTCGCGCCCCGGCCGTACTGGCCTCAAAGGCACGGACGTAGCTTGTCTGCCGACGACAGCACCGCACGAGACGGCCGCCGCGACTTCGCGCGGATCATCGCCGATTTCTCGGACAACGGCTACCTGGTCGAGCAGTTCGGCGAGGAGTGCGTCGATGGGCCGGACGACCTGCCCGACGCCTCCGCTCTGATCGAACGACGCTTGGGCATCCCGGGCTTGTGGCCCCTGGCCCCGACGACCTGGGACGAGGACACCTTCTACGGTCTGATCGAGGTCTTCCACGATCTTGTCAGCCGTCCCCGGCTACGGAGCTTCCACTCCTACGGCGGGTGCGGCTGGCACCACTCGGAATTCCACAACGGACCTGCGCGAATCCTCTACCGCGCGAAGATCAACGAACTGCTGCGCGAAGCCGGAGCCGCGTACGAGCTCGCCGCTGAAGGGGAAGACTTGGGCCGACTTGTCGCCGTGACCGACGACGCGCGCCGCCAGCTGGTGCACCGCGTCCTCAACGACAGCCCTCCTGCCATCACCACCCGCGTTCGGCACGCCATCGCACTCTTCCGCGCTCGCGACGCATCTTTGGAGAGCAAGCGGTCGGCCATCGTTGCCGCCGTTGGCATCCTGGAGGAACGCCGGGCTCTGATCCGCGAAGACCTCGGAAAGCCTGACGACGGGGCCTTGTTCGAGATCGCCAACAGATTCGACCTGCGTCACCGGCGCGCGGACCAGCTCGCCAACTACAACGACGCCTTCCTCGACTGGACCTTCTGGTGGTATCTCGCCACCGTCGAGCTGACCAACAAGCTGATCGAGGCAGCGGAACCCCCGAAGGCCGGCACCGCATCTGAGCCTCCCTTTTAGCAGGCTGGGAAGCAGCAGGTGGAGGTCCACTCTGGACCTCCACCTGGGCCTGTCACCTCACCCGCGCAGCTCCACCGGAACCTGCGGGCGGAACTGGGAACCTGTGGACAGCGGCGGCTGCGCCCCCACCCAGGCCCCGAACCGCCGTGCGCTGACGGCGCACATCCGAGTCGATGTCGTCGGCGAGCTTGCGCTGGTGCTCCTTGGTGGAGTGCTGGTAGATCAGCTGCGCCCGCTCTGAGGACTGGCCCGCGCGGACCATGAGGTCCTTCAGCTTGGCACCGGTGTCGGCGGCGAGGGTGTTGCCGGTGTGCCGGAGGTCGTAGAAGCGGAACTCCTTCGGCATGCCGACCGCGTCGCGGGCCTTGCCCCACTTCCGGCCGAAGGTGGTGCCGCGCAGGGCTGCCCCCTTCTCGCCCACGAAGACGAGGCCGTCCGGTCCGTCCTGGGCGAACCACTCCAGGTGCCGGCGGACGTCGAGGAGGACGAAGCCGGGCAGCATGAAGTCTTGGGCCACCACCGGCGCTGACGCGACAGCCAGCCCTGCTGTCGCCCGTCGGCGGACCGCCGGGCTGGCCAACGCGTTCAGTTGCTCTGGATCTATCTGAGAACCGCAGGGGGTCCACGCTGCTTGATGCGTCGTGGGGGGGGGGGGGGGGGGGGGCGGGGGGCGCCCCCCCCCCCCCCCGACACACCGCCTCATTAACAAATTCTCACTCTGGTGGGCAGAGTGTCTCGCGACACGGGCGGT
>NZ_JBHWBS010000028.1:68717-77233 GCF_042735655.1 Streptomyces sp. NPDC059567
TGAGACTGAGCGGGCGCGCGCGGGGCGGGGCAGCTGGCCACGGGTGGCGGCGCGCGCGCGGGGGCGGGCGGCGGGGGGCGCGCCCCGCCCCCCCCCCCCACGGCTCAAGCCCTGTCTATGCCAAGTGCTTCATGGTGAGCCAGGTGGATCCGCCGACGGGGACTGTCATCCCGGAGTCGATGTCGCCGTTTCCAGTGCCCTTGTAGAGGTGGAGGGTGCCGTTGCCCCAGATGGCCATGATGTCTGCTGTGCCGTCGGCGCTGTAGTCGTCGCCGGCCATCAGGGTGACGGTGGACCAGGTGTTGCCGCCCCATACGGGCTTCTGCGCGTTGAAGGAACCGTCGCCGTTGCTCTTGTAGAAGTGGAGCGTGCCGTCGTTCCAGACGGCCATGAGGTCGGCGTTGCCGTCGCGGTCGAAGTCGCCGCCGACGAACTGCTCGACGGTTCCCCAGGTGGATCCGCCCATGGCGACAGTGGTGGCGGCGGTGATGTTGCCCTTGCCGTCGCCCTTGTAGAGGTGGAGGGTGCCGTCGTTCCAGACGGTCAGCAGGTCACCCCAGCCGTCGCCGGTGAAGTCGGCGGCCGTCATCTGCTTGGTGGTTCCCCAGGTCGTACCGCCCATGGCGATGGGCGTCTGGGCCGTGATGTTGCCGTTGCCGTCGCCCTTGTAGAGGTGGAGCGTGCCGTCGCCCCAGATGGCCATGACGTCGGCCACGCCGTCGTTGGTGAAGTCCGCCTTGGCAAGCTGCTTCATCGTGAGCCAGCCGGTGCCACCGAGCTGCGGCGTCCGTGCTCCACTGAGGCCCTGGGTGGTACTGCCGGTGTAGACGTGGAGGCTGCCGTCGGTCCAGACCGCTGCCAGGTCGGCAGCCTTGTCCCCAGTCAGGTCACCCTGTCGGGCGAAGACGGTGTCCGCGATCCAGGCCCCGAGGTCGTCTACACGAGCTCCGAGCGCGTTCGTGCGGGTTTCGGCAGCGTCGGTGCCGAGGCAGCCGCCCTGCCAGGAACGACTGGCTATGGCAAGGAGTTCGACGGCGCCGTCGTTCTGTCGCAGCAGCGGCCCCCCGGTGTCGCCCTGACAGATCAGGGCATCCCCGGTCGCCGCGAGCGTCACTGTCGTGGCGTCGCTGGAGGAGGCCGTGAACGTTCCGGTGTGCAGCTTGTCAGGCACCCACGTGGTCTTGGTGCGCCCGAAGCCGGCCGCGCTGAGCTGTTCGTCAGCAGTCGGAGCAGCGGAGGCGATGGTGACCGGGGTGACGTTCTTGATCCGGCTTGCCAGTTTCACCAGTACGACATCGCGGTCGGCACGCGGCACGAGCTGAACGGCCTCGAGGGTCGAACCAACCGTCGTCTGGGAAAGGTCTGTGCGGCCGACGGTGACGGTGGTGGTGACCGCGGGCTTGCCTGCGGCGGGCTTGCCGTCCGCGGAGAAGCAGGTAGCGGCGGTCAGGACCCACTGCGGGGCGACGAGGGCACCGGTACAGGCGGCCTGCTCGCCGACGTTGATCTTCGTGGTGAAGTTCAGCTGGGTAGGGGCATCAGTGCCGTTGAGGGCGATCGCCGGAGCGATGGTCGCCATCGTGGCGAGTGCAGCAACTGCACTGGTGGTCCACATGAGGCGTGAACGCATGGCGGTCATGATTCTTCCTTGAGATAGAGAGCTCTGCGGGCACCTACAGCCCCTGCAGGACATGCGGATGACGATGACGAACGGGGCCGACACGCGATCCAGAAGCAGGAAGCCCGAGGCGAGGGTGACCGAGCCTGCGAGAAGTCGCGAAGCCCCCTCGACCTGGCCCGAGCGGACCAGGTCGAGGGGAAGGCGGCGATGTCAGAGGGTGATCACCAGAGTGCCGCCGTTGAAGGATGCGCCCAGGTTCGTGCGCACGAAGACCTTGCCCGTGGCGTACTCGTAGACGAACATGTCGGCCTTCCCGTCTCCGCTGGAGTCCCCGAAGCGGAGGCGGCCGAGGTCGCTGCCGTTGACCCAGCGGCTCCAGCCGGTGCTCCACTGGGTGCCGCCGTCGAAGGAGGCGCCCAGGTTCTTGCGGACGTGGATGTTGCCGTCGACGCCGTGCAGGATCATGTCGGCCTTGTTGTCGCCGGTCATGTCCGCGAAGTACAGGCGGCCGAGGTCGCTGCCGTCGACCCAGCGGCTCCAGCCGGTGCTCCACTGGGTACCGCCGTCGAAGGAGGTGCCCAGGTTCTTGCGGACGTGGATGTTGCCGTCGACGCCGTGGACGATCACGTCGGCCTTGTTGTCGCCGGTCATGTCCGCGAAGTACAGACGACCCAGGTCGCTGCCGTCGACCCAGCGGCTCCAGCCGGTCGACATGATGGTGCCGGCGCCGAGGCTGCTGCCGAGGTTGCGGTGGACGATCACGGCACCGTCGGTGCGCTGGACGACGAGGTCATCCTTGCCGTCGCCGTCGATGTCGGCAGGCGTGGTCCGGTCGCGGTTGGCGACTTCCTTCACCCAGCCGGCCAGGCCGTCCACGCGGGTGTCGATCGCGTTGGTACGGGTCTCAGCAGGGTCGGTACCCAGGCAGCCGCCCTGCCAGGACCGCGAATTGACGGCCACGAGTTCGGGCGTCCCGTCGACGGTGCGCAGCGCCGGTCCGCCGGCGTCGCCCTGGCAGACAGTCGCGGTCTCGGAGCCGTTCAGGTTCAGCGTCGTGTCCGTGGCCGAAGCCACGGTGAAGGTGCCCGTGTGGAGCTTGTTGGGCACCCACTCGGCCTTGGTTCGCCCGAACCCAGCCTTCGTCAGCTGCTCACCTTCACCGGCGGGGGTGGCGGCGAGTCGCACCGGCGTGATGGCCGGATCAGTGATCCTCGTGGCGAGACGGACCAGGACCAGGTCACGGTCGGCGTGGGGCACAAGTTCAATGGCCTGCTGGACGCTGCCGCCGGTCTGGGTCAGGTCGTTGCGGCCGACCGTGACGGTGGTGGTGACCGCAGGCTTGCCAGCGGCGGGCTTGCCGTCCGGGGAGAAGCAGGTGGCGGCGGTCAGGACCCAGTGAGGGTCAACGAGGGCTCCGGTGCAGCCGGCCTGTTCCCCGACGTTGATCTTCGCCGTGAAGTTCAGCGTGGAAGGGGCGTCACTGCCATTGAGGGCAATGGCAGGAGCGGTGATCACTACCGTGGCGAGCGCGGCGACTGCGCTGGTAGCCCACACGAGGCGTGAACGCCTTGAGGTCATCGATGTTCCTTGAAGATGAAGAGCCCGTCGCGACGTCCGCGACATCGCCTGGGTGATGCATGTGGACAGCTTCGGATACGCGATCCAGATCACGAGGTGTGACGAATCGTGAGTGGCGAGCGGTGGTGTGTCGCTCGGCCGGATCTGCGGAGCTCCATCAGGGTGTGGCCTTGCCGACCACACTTCCTCACACCGTTGGTTCCCTAGTGCTGGGGTCAGCCCGTGATACGCATTTCGACCAGGACGGAGCGCAAGCCGCTGTCCCCTGTCTCACCGACTGCCTGGTACTTGTTGGCAGGAAGGTCGAGGACGGTCTCTTCGCCTTCGGCGGTCAGGGTTGCCTCGATGGGGTTGCTCTTCGTCCACACGCCCCAGACGTCGGGCAGTTCCAGCGTCAGAAAGCCGGTGTCCGAGGTCACCTTGAAGCAGTAGCCATTGATGTCGAAGCGGGACTCGACCTTGATGTCCCACGTCTGCGAGCACGGGACCAAGGTGATGTGCCCGTCACCACGCTTCAGGGTGATGCGCCGCTCCTGAAGGATCCTCTCGGCATCCGGGTAGCTGAAGTTCTCGACCGCTACCGGCATCTCAGTGGCGACCTCCGCTGTGGCCATGGTCTGCGGAGCCGCCTGGGCACCTGTAGTCAGCGCCACCGCTCCGAACCACGCCACAACGACGCCCGAAGTTCCGAGCATGAGCACCTTGCGGACACGCGATATCGCCATGTGTTTCCTCCCCAATGAAGACAAGAAAGCGGACTACACCCCTCCGCTTGGCGGAAGTAAAGCACATGTAAGGTTCCCGTGAACATGCGGCACAACTCCCCCTCACCTGTGGAGATAACGGGCTGTGTTCGCGAGTGCGGGGGTTCCCGCGCGGCCGGCCTTGGCGATCGCACTGACCTCATCGCAGATCCCTGCGATCGAGTATGTCCGTCTTGCGCGGATGGCGGGGCGATGTGTAGGGGTGCACTCTTTTGCTTGGAGGAATCGTCAGGTGAAGCAACTGTCTCGCCCAAGATGGATGGGGCGTAAGACAACAGGCAGACGTCGAGAGCGGATACCGGGCAGAGCGGCCCGCCGCGTATGCGCCGGTCTGCTGTCCACGGCGATGGTGACGGGGCTGCTGGGAACGGCACCGACTGCTTCTGCTCTCGATGCCGGCGAGACCGGTCTCACGGGTCGAGCACTTGTACTGGACTACTGGGCGGCCGGTGGCCCGGGGGTCAAGGAAGCTGCAGAGCGGGCGCTTCTTGGCACGGACGGGGACATTGAGCAGTTCCTTGCCGACAAGGGGCTGATCCAGCAGATCGATGACCGTGTGGATGTCAGCCGGATCATCAATGCGGGTGGTCCGTCGGTACGTGAGGCGGCCATGGCCGCGTTGCAGGGAAGCCAAGCCGACGTGCAAGCCTTCTTGGCGGGCGGCTGGAAGGCGCCGCATCAAATGGATCAGCGGGTCGAGACCTCCAAGGCCATCAACTTCGGCGGCGTAGGAGTCAAGGAAGCCGGCGAGGCGGCCCTGCGAGGCACGCCCGAAGACGTCGAGCATTTCCTGGAGGACGGTCAGTACGCCGCCCGTCACATGGACGACCGGGTTCAGGTATCGAAGATCCACAACTCGGGTGGGCCGAACATCAAGGCCGCCGCCGAGCTCGCACTCCAGGGCACCTACGACGACCTCATCGAATTCCTGGAAGTGGGCCAGTTCGTGGCCCGCAACCGCGACCAGGAACACGCCACCATCGCCCAGCTGACCGAGCAGGCCAAGCAGGCGGGTAAGCAGGCTGAGGACGCGACCAAGTCCGCAGAGGAAGCCTCCGCCCGGGCAGTTGCCGCTTCTGAGCTGGCCAAGCAGGCAGCACAGAAGGCCGCGCAGGAGACTGAAGCGGCCAAGAGCGACGCCACGCGCGCCGCCATCAAGTCCAAGCAGGCCGCTGACGCCGCGCGTGCTGCCGCCGAGGCCGCACAGACAGCTATCGGTGCCGCCAATGCCGCGAACCGCTCAGCGAAGATCGCGGCGCTGGCCGCCGCGCAGACCGCGAACGCGGCTGCGGCTGCGGCTGACGCCGCAAACCGTGCCTACAACGCGGCAATCGCCGCAGGCATGGATAAGAACCAGGCCGCCAACGCGAACACGCAAGCTAAGGCGGCGCGCGCAGCGGCAAACCTGGCCACCGAGTCCGCCAAGGCCGCCGAACAGGCTGGCAAGGCCTCACTCGCCGCCGCCACCGCAGCCGCCGCGTCCAAGAACGCGAGCGGTAACGCCGACCTCGCCGCCGACGCCGCAGACGAGGCCGCCGGCTACGCGGACGCCGCCGGCGCCTCCTCCGCCGAGGCCAGGGCCGCCGCAGCGGAGACCCGCCGCCACGCCAACGAAGCCCACCGAGCCGCCACCGCCGCAGAGACCCTGGCCCGCAAGTCCGCCACCGCCGCCAATGAGGCACGCGATGCGGCGAACTCGGCCGCCACACACGCCAACAACGCAGCCACTGCGGCCGAATACGCCGCCGCGCACGCGGGCGAGGCAGCAAACCACGCAGCGGAGGCCACCAAGCAGGCCAACGCTGCCAAGGTCGCCTCAGACGCCGCAACCGCGGCGGTTGCGACCGCGAAGAAGACCTTCGACATTGCCCGGGAGGTCGAGGCCGAAGAGCTGACCACTCGCACCGCTGCCGCTGTCGAGCGCGCCAAGACCCACAAGTCCACCGGGGACGCGTTCGTCAAAGACGTCGCCGCCACGGTGGTCGAGGGCAAGGCCATCGAGGACGACACCAAGACCTTGGCCGGCCAGCTCGATCAGCCCGGCGCCGACACCACTGCGATCGCCGCAGAGGGCCGCAAGCTCGCCCTGCGGGCGATGAAGCACTTCGGCTCATGGCGTCAGGAAGCGGCTGCCCAGGCCCTCTCTGGCACCAATGAGGATGTGCTGGAGTACCTGCGCGCCGGCTGGAAAACAGCCCAGCAGAGCGAGATCCGCCAGCAGGTCGCCGACCTGGCCTCCAACAGCCCCTACGAAGCGGTGCGCACCGCCGCCACTGAGGTGCTGACTGGCACGGACGGGCAGATCGCCGACTTCTACACCACCGGACAGCACGAAGTCGCAGGGATGGAGTACCGCGTTCTCGTCTCGAAGATCCACAACGAGGGCGGGGTAGGAGTCAAGGAGGCCGCGGAGGCCGCACTTGCCGACGGCAGCACCCAGGCACTGCTCAAGTTCATCAACAACGGTCAGTACGCTGCCCGCCACTCCGACGAGCGAGTTGCGGCCAGCAAGGTGTTCAACGACGGTGGTCCCGAGGTGAAGGCCGCGGCCATGGTCGCCCTGTCCGGGCCGGCTGACGAGCTGCACTACTTCATCCAGGCCGGCCAGTACGTGGCCGACCGCAAGGACGAACTTGCCAGCAACCACGTCGCCCAGGTCCAGCGCCTGATCGCCGAGGGCGGCGTTATCGCTGCCAAGGCCCTGCAGAACCGCTGGCTCGCTGCCAAGGCCGCGGCCGAGGCCAACCAAGCCGCCGCCGAAGCCGCAGCCGCAGCCACCGAAGCGCAGAAAAGCGCCACACAGGCAGCCCAGTACGCCACCCAGGCCGACGCAGCAGCCGACGACGCCGCAACCAGCGCCACCCAGGCCGCCGCCTCCGCCACGACCGCCCGTAACGCCGCCAAGCGTGCCGAGCAAGACGCGATCGCCGCCGAAGAATCCGCAGCACAAGCCGAATTCTCCGCCAGCTACGCGCGCTCCTCAGCTCTCAGGGCCCAGGACGCGAAAGTCGAAGCCCGCACCGCCGCCCTCGATGCCGGAAAAAGCGCTGAGGAGGCTGAAGCCTCCGCCTCCCAGGCATGGGACCAGGTAGTCCAACTGCGCGAAACGGAAGAAGCAGCGGCACGCCGCCAGGCCGAAGAGCAGCGCGCCTTTGTGCGGGATGAGGAGAGCAAGCCGAGCTGCATCATCAACATCTACCGGGACCACCTCCCACCATGCGCGATGGCTCCCGACAATTACGACATCGTTGTGCCGCGAGCCGATCCTGCCAGCGCGCAACTGGCTATGGACCTGTTTGGCATCACCGATGCCATCGCCTGCGTTGAGGACCCCACACTCGCCGGGTGCCTCATGGCAGGCATGTCGCTCCTACCCATCGGCAAGATCAAGGTCCTCGACAAGGCACTTGATGGTGTCGAGGGGATCGCCAGTGGGACGCGAACCGCCCAGCAAGCCTTGAAGTGCTTCCAGTGCTTCCTCGCCGGCACCAAGGTCCTCATGGCGGACAACTCGGTGAGGAACATCGAATCCGTCACGCCCGGCGATCAAGTAGCTGCCACTGACCCCCACAGCGGCGAGACGAGACCAGGCCGAGTATCGAATGCCATTGTCACCGAGCACGATAAGAACTTCAACGAACTCACCATAAGAACGGGCCGCGGTGAGGAACGGCTTATCGCGACGCATGAGCACCCCTTCTGGTCACCGTCAGAGAATGCGTGGATCGATGCTGGCGACCTTCGCCTTGGGATGACGCTTCGAACCATCGATGGAAGCACTGCTGCCGTTCAGTGGAATCGCTCGTTTGACCAACGTGCGCGCACCTACACCCTCACGGTCGAAGCCGTGCACACCTTCTATGTGCTTGCAGGCACTACGCCGGTTCTGGTTCACAACGCGAGCTGCCCTGTGGGGTTCCGGAACCTCGGCGGGGATCGATTCGAGTCCCCTGGCGGCCTCATATACGGGCCCGGTTCCACGGAGGGGCACCGTATCGCGCACGTGATGGAGCACACGAGGCCGAACCCATCGAAGCCCACACACAGTGTTTTCAAGGATCCCGATCAGGCAAAGGTCCTCGGGTTGCTCGATGAAGGATGGGCAAAACGGGGTGCACCCGATCCCAGCGACCCTGCAAGGTACGTTGTGCCCATGGGCAGAGAGATCGGAACTGCCGGAGAGAGGAACCTCCGAATAGTGGTTGTGCCAGGAACTAATAGGGTGATCACTGCATTCCCGCAGATGTGATCACTGCCGTCCCTACATTCCTTTTGGAGTACGCATGATCTGGTGTCCGAGATGTGAACAAGGCTGGGTAGTGGCATGCCGCATCCGAGGACGGGAGGAACCTTTCCTTGTTTGCGAAGAGTGCGACACGGTCTGGGAGGACGGGGCGCCGCATAGTGGCCCTCCGTTCCTGATTCTTGAGGAGTACATGGCCAGGTTCGGGGTAAGTCCCCTCTGGTCAAACCTCGAGCGACTCGAGGGCGATTCGCGAGAGGGATGAGACGACTCCCCTAGAGGGAGGGGACGGCAGCGGCAGGGCCCGGCG
>NZ_JBHWBS010000029.1:0-48272 GCF_042735655.1 Streptomyces sp. NPDC059567
CCCCCCGCCCCGCCCCCCCCGCCCCCCCCCCCCCACCCCCCCCCGCCACGCCGCGCGTGTCCGCTCAGCGCGGCTCCGGCGGCCGCTGCCGCGGCATGTTCGGGCGGGTGCCCGGAGGCAGCGGGAAGCGGGACGAGGGGTGCGAGCCCTCCGGGCGGGCAGGGGCGGCACCCACCGACTGAAGGGCCAGCGGCGCGGGGCCCGAGCGGAACTCGATCATCCAGTCCGCCGTCTCCGCCCGTACGAGCTCCGTCACGTCCTCCGAGAACCGCCGCAGCACCCCGAGGCAGCGCTCCGCCGCCTCGCTGGCGGTCCCCTCCGTGGGCCCGAGGACCTCCCGTACGCTCTCCGACGCCCAGTCGAACTGCAGCGCCTGCAGCCTGCGCTGCACCGCCTGGGCCGTGGCCACGTCCCTTATCCAGCCGGACGTCAGCCCGAAGTAGCGGTCGCAGACCAGACAGGCCGCGCCGAGCAGCAGCGACAGATACCCCCAGCCCGCCGCCCCGTCCGCGACGTCGGTGACGTCGAGCAGCGGCAGCGCCGCGCCCGCGATGACGCCCAGCGCCGTGCCGACCCGCAGGATCCGGGCGCAGCGGCGCTTCCAGACCCGGTCGGACAGGTACCACTCCGCCGTGCGCAGAGCATTGGACTCGACCCAGCGGTAGAGCTCGTCCAGACGCTCCGCAGGCTCGCCCCAGTCGCCGAGCGGGAACGGCGTCCCGGTCAGATCGCGGCCCGCGGCGGACCCCCCGGGCTGTCCCGGCTGCCCCGGCGGCTGCTGCGGCGGCGGCTGCATCTCCGGCTGCTGGCTCACCGGGGCACTCCTCTGTTCAGCTCGGCGCTCGTGTCCTTCTGTGACGTGCGGTGCACGTGGTGCCTGCCCTTCCTACCGCCGAATGGTGGGCTATGGGCCCGGAATCCCGGGATTTCCGCCCACAAGGGGGTCTTGATCAGGTAGAGGAGCCCGCAGTTTCTCACTCGAAAGAGTTGTGGCGGCAGGCCGGGCATGGACCACGTAGGCTCGGCCGTACCGAACGTCAGTCGTCACATCAGTCGTCCGGATGTCATCCGTATACCGTCGAAATGCCAGGAGTGACCGTGATTCCCGGTGGTGGCCAGCCCAATATGCAGCAGCTCCTCCAGCAGGCCCAGAAGATGCAGCAGGATCTCGCGCGCGCCCAGGAGGAGCTCGCCGCGACCGAGGTCGAGGGCCAGGCGGGCGGTGGCCTGGTGACGGCGACGGTGACCGGCTCCGGCGAGCTGCGCGGCCTGGTGATCGACCCCAAGGCCGTCGACCCCGAGGACACCGAGACGCTGGCCGACCTGATCGTCGCCGCCGTCAAGGCCGCCAATGACAACGCGCAGCAGCTGCAACAGGCCAAGCTGGGCCCGCTGACGCAGGGCCTGGGCGGAATGCCGGGCCTCGGCTTCTGAGCCGCTTCCGCGCCTGGGCTTCTAAGGCGCCCCGGCAGCCACTACCGTAAGAATCAAGCACTTCTCAGAAGGGCGTTCCGTTGTACGAAGGCGTGGTTCAGGACCTCATCGACGAGCTGGGCAGGCTGCCCGGCGTCGGTCCCAAGAGCGCGCAGCGGATCGCCTTCCACGTCCTCCAGGCCGAGCCGACCGACGTACGCCGTCTCGCGCACGCGCTGCTGGAGGTCAAGGAGAAGGTCAGGTTCTGCGCGGTCTGCGGCAATGTGGCGCAGCAGGAGCAGTGCAACATCTGCCGCGACCCGCGCCGGGACCTGTCGGTCATCTGTGTCGTCGAGGAGCCGAAGGACGTCGTGGCGATCGAGCGGACGCGCGAGTTCCGCGGGCGCTACCACGTGCTCGGCGGCGCGATCAGCCCGATCGAGGGCGTCGGCCCGGACGACCTGCGCATCCGTGAGCTGCTCGCGCGGCTGGCGGACGGGACCGTCACCGAGCTGATCCTCGCGACCGACCCGAACCTGGAGGGCGAGGCCACCGCGACGTACCTGGCACGGATGATCAAGCCCATGGGCCTCAAGGTCACGCGTCTGGCGAGCGGGCTGCCGGTCGGCGGCGACCTGGAGTACGCCGACGAGGTCACCCTGGGGCGTGCCTTCGAGGGGCGGCGACTGCTAGATGTATGACGACAGGGTTCGCGCGCCAGCGCCCGAAGGAGGCACTCGCGATGTCTGACGCCACACTGCACGCGATCACGCAGGATCCGGACGACTTCGCGGTCCAGATCGCCGACTCGATCGAGTCCTTCATCGTGGCCACCACGGAAGTGGCCAAGGGCGACGAGCCCGACAGCGCGGTGCCCTTCCTGCTCCTGGAGATCTCCCAGCTGCTGCTCGCCGGCGGCCGGCTGGGCGCGCACGAGGACATCGTCCCGGACGAGCGGTACGAGACCGACACGGGTCCCGAGCCGGACGTGGACGAGCTGCGCGAGCGGTTCGCGGTGATGCTGGACCCGGTGGACGTCTTCTCGGAGGTCTTCGACCCGTACGAGCCGCGCAAGGCGCCGGTTCCGGCCCGGATCTCCGACAACCTCGCCGACATCGTCACCGACCTGCGGCACGGGCTGGCCCACTACCGGGCGGGGCGCGTGAGCGAGGCGCTGTGGTGGTGGCAGTTCTCCTACTTCTCCAACTGGGGCCCGACGGCCTCGGCGACGCTGCGGGCGCTGCAGTCCCTCGTCGCGCACGTCCGTCTCGACCAGCCGCTGGCGGCCCTGGACGGCCTCGACACGGACGAGGACCTGACCGAGGACGACCTCGCGGAAGAGGCGGGCCGGGTCATGGCGGAGGAGATCGCGGGCCCGCTGGGGCTGGGCACGCTGAAGAAGTAGCGCCTGCCGCCTGCCGTCTTCCTGCCATCATGGGGCATGGCAGGTGGGGGACGGTCAAGAACGTTGCTGTGGACCGGCATTGGCGTCGGGGTGGCAGGAGTCGTGGCGCTGGTCGTCGTGGCCGTCGTCGACCTCGGGCGGGCCGATCAGATCGCAAGCGTGGTGGGAGCCGTGCTGGCCGCGGCGGGGCTGGGGCTTTCCCTGCGGTCACGGTCGTCGGCCGGTGGGGCTGTCACCGCGTCCGGGGAACGGTCCGTCGCCGCCGGCGGGAGCATCGGCTCCGTCGTTACGGGGGACGGAGCGCAGGCGCCCGCCCAGCCGGTGACGCTTCCGTCCTCGACCCCGCCGTCCGCGTCGCCGCCCCCCGGGTCCGTCACCGCCTCCGGGGACCGGTCCGTCGCCGCCGGTGGTGACATCGGGAGCGTGTCGACGGGGGACGCGTGAGCGGTGTCGAGCGCGGCGTCGAGGCCGTCGGGGAGCGGTCCGTCGCGGCCGGCGGGAACATCGGGCGAGTCGCGACGGGGGACCACGTCACCCAGGTCGAGCGGGCCGTCCTGCTGCCGCCGGAGGCCCTCGCGCCGGCCGCCTGTCCGGACGGGCTGGTCAGGATTCCGCGCAAGGCCGTGCGCTTCGTCGGCCGTGAACGCGAACTGCGGTGGCTGGACGCGCACTTCGAGACCGGCGATCACCGTGTCGCGGCCGTCCGGGGGCTCGGCGGCGTCGGCAAGTCGACGCTCGCGGCCCGCTGGGCGGCCCTGCGGGCCGAGGCGCACCACCCCACCTGGTGGATCACCGCCGAGAGCCGTGCCGACCTCGACTCCGGGCTCGCCGCCCTCGCTGATCGACGTACTGCCGCAGGAGGCCCTGCGCGAGCGGGCGTTGCAGTGGCTGGCCACGCACGACGGGTGGCTGCTCGTGCTCGACAACGTCACCGAGGCCGCCGACGTCGAGTCGCTGCTCTCGCGGGTCGCGCGGCGGCGCAGACGGATCCTGATCACGACGCGGCAGGCAGCCGGCTGGCACGGCCTCGCCGAGGTCCTGGCCCTGACCGTGCCGGACGAGGGCGAGTCGTACGAGATGTTCACCGGGGCCGTCACGGGACTCACCTCCCGGGACACCGCCCAGGTGCGGACACTCTGCGCCACGCTGGGCCATCTGCCGCTCGCCGTCGCCCAGGCCGCCGCCTACTGTCACCTGGCGTCACCTCGGTGACAATGCCGGTGCGGTCGCCCTGCTGACGCAAACGCTCGCCGGGCTCCAACGGCTGCTGGGACCCGACCACCCGGACACCCTGCGGGTGCGGAGCAACCTGGGCGTCGCCTACCAGGACGACGGGCGCCCGGAGCAGGCCATCGCGCTGCACGAGGAGACGCTCGGTGAGCGCGAGCGGCTGCTCGGTCCGGACCACCCGGAGACGCTGGCCTCCCGGCTGAACCTGGTCCGGCTCTACGAGGCGGTGGGGGAGGTCGAGCGAGCGGCGGCCGAGTTCGACACGGTGGTCGCCGACACCGTACGGGCGCTGGGGGACGACCACCCCTTCACCGCGCACCTCCGGCACGTCCGGCCACCAGGCTGACCGCCCTCCGGCGTGTGAGGCCGCCCACACCCCCGCGTACCCACGGCCCTGCCGGGCAGACGGAGTCCTATGAGCGGCCCGGGCGTTCGGCCGAGATCACTTCCTGAGCGGGACATCTCAGGATCTGATATACGGTCGGCGATTCCGGGCCGCTCGTTAAACTGAGCCGACCGCAGTAATGACTGCGGCAGAGACTGAGCGAGGAGCGCACGTGGGCCTTGTCGTGCAGAAGTACGGAGGCTCCTCCGTTGCCGATGCCGAAGGCATCAAGCGCGTCGCCAAGCGGATCGTGGATGCCAAGAAGAACGGCCACCAGGTGGTCGTCGTGGTTTCCGCGATGGGCGACACGACGGACGAGTTGATCGATCTCGCCGAGCAGGTATCCCCGATCCCTGCCGGGCGTGAGTTCGACATGCTGCTGACCGCCGGAGAGCGGATCTCCATGGCCCTGCTGGCCATGGCGATCAAAAACCTGGGCCACGAGGCCCAGTCGTTCACGGGCAGCCAGGCCGGTGTCATCACCGACTCGGTCCACAACAAAGCGCGCATCATCGATGTCACGCCGGGCCGGATCCGTACCGCCCTCGACGAGGGCAACATCGCGATCGTGGCCGGCTTCCAGGGCGTGTCCCAGGACAAGAAGGACATCACCACGCTGGGGCGTGGCGGGTCCGACACGACGGCCGTCGCGCTGGCCGCCGCGCTCGACGCCGAGGTCTGCGAGATCTACACCGACGTCGACGGTGTGTTCACGGCCGACCCGCGCGTGGTGAAGAAGGCGAAGAAGATCGACTGGATCTCCTTCGAGGACATGCTGGAGCTCGCCGCCTCCGGCTCCAAGGTGCTGCTGCACCGGTGCGTCGAGTACGCACGCCGATACAACATCCCGATCCACGTCCGCTCGTCCTTCTCGGGGCTGCAGGGCACCTGGGTCAGCAACGAGCCGCAAGGGGACCGCAAGGTGGAGCAGGCCATCATCTCGGGCGTCGCCCACGACACCTCCGAGGCGAAGATCACCGTCGTCGGTGTGCCGGACAAGCCGGGCGAGGCCGCGGCCATCTTCCGGGCCGTCGCGGACGCCGAGATCAACATCGACATGATCGTGCAGAACGTGTCCGCAGCCTCCACCGGTCTGACGGACATCTCCTTCACGCTTCCCAAGGCCGAGGGCCGCAGGGCCATGGACGCCCTGGACAAGGCGAAGGGCGCGATCGGCTTCGAATCGCTGCGCTACGACGACCAGATCGGCAAGATCTCCCTGGTCGGCGCGGGTATGAAGACGAACCCGGGCGTCACCGCGTCCTTCTTCCAGGCGCTGTCCGACGCCGGTGTGAACATCGAGCTGATCTCGACCTCCGAGATCCGGATCTCGGTGGTCACCCGTGCGGACGATGTGAACGAGGCCGTGACGGCCGTCCACACCGCCTTCGGGCTCGACAGCGACTCGGACGAGGCCGTCGTCTACGGCGGCACCGGCCGGTGACGAACCGATGACCGCCAAGCCGACGCTCGCGGTCGTGGGAGCGACCGGGGCCGTCGGTGCGGTGATGCTCCAGCTCCTGTCGCAGCATGCCGACGTCTGGGGCGAGATCCGACTCGTCGCCTCCCCGCGATCGGCCGGCCGCAAGCTGGCCGTGCGCGGGGAGGAGACCGAGGTACTCGCGCTGAGCGAGGACGTCCTGGAGGGCGTCGACCTCGCGCTCTTCCTCGTGCCCGAGGACATCGCGGCGCGGTGGGCGCCGATCGCCGCCGCCAAGGGCGCGGTGGTCGTGGACACCTCCGCCGCGTTCCGGGCGGACCCGGACGTGCCGCTGGTGGTCCCGGAGATCAACCCCCACGCCGCACGGGTACGGCCGCGGGGCATCGTGGCGAGCCCGGGCTGCTCCACGCTGGCGCTGATCGTCGCCGTGGGCGCCCTGCACGCCGAGTTCGGGGTCGGTGAGCTGGTGGTGACCGCCCAGCAGGCCGCGAGCGGGGGCGGGCAGGCGGGTGTGGCCGCCCTGCGCGAGCAGCTGTCGCTGGTGGCCGGGACCGAGCTGGGCAACCACCCCGGCGACGTACGGCGGGCCGTCGGCGACGACACCGGGCCCTTCCCCGGTCCCGTCGCGCTCAATGTCGTGCCCTGGTCCGGGTCCCTGGGGGAGGACGGCTGGTCCTCCGAGGAGCTGCGCATCCGCGCGGAGACGCGCAAGATCCTCGACCTGCCCGGGCTTCCGGTGGCGGCCACGTGCGTGCGCGTCCCGGTCGTGACCGCGCACTCCGTCTCCGTCCACGCGCGGTTCGAGCGGCCGGTGAGCGTCGCGCGGGCGCACGAGATCCTGGCGACGTCGCCGGGTGTGGTGCTCTACGACGATCCGGCCTCGGGCGATTTCCCCACGCCCGCCGATGTCGTGGGCACGGATCCGGTCTGGGTGGGGCGGGTGCGTCGCTCGATGGACGACGAGCGTGCGCTCGAGTTCTTCGTCTGCGGCGACAACCTCCGCAAGGGCGCCGCGCTGAACGCCGTACAGATCGCGGAGTCGATCATTCGCCCGGAGCGCCCCAATGGTCCAGACCATCTGGATGATCACGAGCGCCCCTGAGCGCCCCCGAGTGTCCGGAAATCGGCGACGCGGGATCGTTTGAGTTTGTAGCATCTGTGAACACCTTGTGAGCAAGTCGGCGACGGATGCCCCTTGAACTGGGGTGACGGCATGTTCGACGATGCTCTTCCCGCTTGCCGCAACCGGTAGTTGGGTGGGCCGCGTCTCTGCGTGCGCTCTGGTGGTGTATCGCATGAGGTGCTGTCAAAACGGGGCATTGGGGAAGATCGGGTACGCATGATGACAAGTGGCTCACCGTCAAAAACGGTGGCGTACTCGTACAACCCTGACGGGGGGAAGCGTGTCCAACAGGCGTGGCAGAGGTACTCGACATCACAGCGGTCGTCCCGCTCCGAGGCGCGGCAGTCGTCCCCTTGCGGGGCGGGCTCGCGGTCCCCGTACGCGGCACCGCGGCGCGCCCGCTCACACGCCCGCGTCCGGCCGGCGGCATGCCGGTGATCGCTCCCGTGCCCACCGGCACCCGGACGTCCGGTGTGATCGGCATCCCCTCGCCGCGCGAGAGCGCTGAAGGCATCGTGGCCGCGGGCACCACCGTCGATCACCTGACCGAGACGTACCGAGCGCACTACCGTTCGCTCCTCGGCCTCGCCGCGCTGCTCCTCGACGACACGGCCTCCTGCGAGGACGTCGTCCAGGAGGCGTTCATCCGCGTCCACTCCGCCCGCAACCGGGTCCGGGACCCCGAGAAGACGCTGGCGTATCTGCGCCAGACGGTCGTCAACCTGTCCCGTTCCGCGCTGCGCCGCCGCATCCTCGGACTCAAGCTGCTGTCCAAGCCGATGCCGGACATGGCGAGCGCGGAAGAGGGCGCGTACGACCAGCTGGAGCGGGACGCGCTCATCAAGGCGATGCGCGGGCTGCAGCGGCGGCAGCGTGAGGTGCTGGTGCTCCGGTACTTCGCGGACATGACGGAGGCACAGGTCGCCGAGACGCTCGGCATATCCCTGGGGTCGGTGAAGGCGTACGGCTCGCGTGGCATCGCGGCGCTGCGCGTCGCGATGGAGGCGACGGCATGAGCTCCGACGGCAAGGGCCCGGACGACAAGGGCCCCGACGCGACGAGCGGGCTGCCCGACGAGCGTCGCGACGACATGGGACACGGCATTGTGAACGACGGGCCGGACAGCGGGGCGTTCGAGGGCGGGGTGCCCGATGGTGGGGCGTCCGACGGCGAGGCGTCCGACGGCGGGGTGCCCGATGGTGGGGCGACTGGCAGTGGGGTGACCCCTGGTGGAGTGCCTGGCGATGGGGCGTACGAGGGTCGGGCGACCGGAAGCGGGGCGTCCGACGGTGGGGTGACCCCTGGTGGCGTGCCTGGCGATGGGGCGTCCGGCAGGGAGATGTCCGACGACAGGGCGTCCGACAGCGCGGCCTTCGGTAACTGGGCCTCCGACCACAGGGCCACCGACAGTGGCGCGCCCGGTGACGGTGCGTCCGGTGACGAGCGGGCCGCGGGCGGCCTTCTCGGGGGCGCCGACCTCTTCGGGAGCAACGCCCCCTTCGCGGGCGACGAGCTGGCGCTGCGGCGTCTGCTCCACGGCGCCGTGGCGGACCTGCACCCCTCCGAGGGCGCACTGGACCATCTGCGCCGCGCGGTGCCCGTACGGCGCACCCGCAAGCGCCAGGCCATCGTCGGCTTCGCCGCGGCCGCGGTGCTGATCGGCACGGCCGTTCCCGCCTTCGTACACGTCGCCAACTCGGGTGGCCTCACCGCCGACCAGGCCGTGAACGCCGGCCACGGCGAGCAGGCCCAGGGCGGCACCGGCTCCGAGACGGGCGTCGAGGGCGGTCAGCAGACCGCGGGCACGCCGACCGGCGCCGCGAGCCCGAGCCAGGGCGCGGCCGAGGGCGCGGGCAAGCCCGAGCAGTCCGAGGCCGGGAAGTCGGGCGGTGCGGGCACCGGTTCGAAGCCGCCGGAGGACTCCCAGCCGGACTCGTCCTCGCCGGTGTGCGAGGCGGGACAGCTGGGCGTCAGCTCGGCGCAGGCGGGCGGACCGGATACCGAGGGCAAGGTCTACGGCACCTTCCGCATCGCCAACATCTCCGGCAAGGACTGCGTGGTGAGCGGCGGCGGCAGCGTCGGCTTCCAGGCCCTGGGGGCGGCGGACGGTTCCAAGATCTCGGTCGTGGCGCACACGGCCGGCGACGCGGCGAGCGGCCTTCCCGACCCCTCGCAGGAGTCGCCCGCGCTGGTCCTCAAGCCGGACAACGCGTACGAGGTGAAGTTCGCCTGGGTCCCCTCGGAGACCTGCCCGACGGTCAACCCCTCGCCGGACCCGAGCACCACGACGGACGGCGCGGGCGGTACGTCGGCGGGGGCCACGGGGTCGACCGGCAACGGCGCGGAAGCCGACGGCGCGGGGACTCAGCTCGGCACGGAGGGGACGCCCGCGGACGGCAGCGTCGCGGTCAGCCACACCGCGGAGGCGGGCGGCCCGCAGGCGGCGACGACGATCCCGAACGCCTGCGCGGGCACGATCTACCGCACCGGCGTCCTCGACGCGTCCTAGGGACGTTCCAGGGGCCACCGGTGCCCCAAGGCCCGGGAGTCGGCGCCCGGGCCTCGGGGCACCGGGCTTCGCATGCATCGGGTTGGGCGGAGCACCGGGCTTCGCGGGGCGCCGGGCGTCGGGTTTCGCGGGGCGTCGGGCACCGGGTTTCGCCGGGCATCGGGTTGAGCGGAGCACCGGGCTTCGCGGGGCGCCGGGCGTCGGGCTTCGCGGGGCGTCGGGCTGGGCGGAGTATCGGGCTTCGCGTACCGCCGGGCGTCGGGCACCGGGTTTCGCCGGGCGTCGGGCGTCGGGCTGGGCGGAGCACCGGGCTTCACGGGCCGTCGGGCACCGGGTTTCGCCGGGCGCCGGGCCGCGGGCTTCGCGGGGCGTCGGCCTCGGGACACCAGGCTTCGCAAGCCACCGGGCCTCCGGCCGTCGGGCTTCGCGGCCACCGGGCCTCCGGCCGTCGGGCTTCGCGTGCCGCCGGGCCTCCGGCCGCCGGGCTTCGGGGCTAGAGGCCCAGCGCCTCGTCCCGCCGGGCCTCCACCTCGCGGCGCAGCAGGCGGAACCACATGAAGACCACGAAGCCGGCGAAGACGAACCACTCCGCCGTGTAGCCGAGGTTCTGGAACGCCTTCAGATCCAGCGACGTGCCCGCCGCGGCGGTCGCCGGGACCGGCGTCAGCCCGGCCGGGGAGTCCACGACCGTGACCCACGCGTCGTAGACCTCGTCGGTGACCAGGTTGATCAGGGCGCTCGCACTGATCATGCCGAGCTGGCCCTCGGGGAGCCCGCCCGCCGCGTGGACGCCCTTGGTCCCCGCGTTCTCGGACGCCTGGAGGGCGCCCACCACGGTGACCTCGCCGGACGGCGGGGCCGGCGCCTTCGCGCCGGCCGGCAGCCAGCCCCGTACCACCGGCAGCGACTTGCCGCCGTCCGTCTTCAGCATCGTCAGCACATAGCTGCCGCGCCGGCCGTCCAGCTCACGGTCCGGTACCAGGAACTGCTCCCCGTACCGGCCGCTCGCCTCCGCATGCCGACCGGACGTCTCCTTGTCCACCGGCAGCAGCTCGTCCAGCGGCTCGGTCCTCAGCGTGCCCGGGTCCGGGGCCTGCTCCGCCTCCCGGTGCGAGTCGACGCGGTCCTCGAACTTGCCCATCTGCCAGGTCCCCATGAACAGGCAGAACGGGATCGCCAGCAGGACGAAGACGTTGATCCCCCACCAGCGGGGCGTTTTCAGGAACCGGTACACCCCTCCACGGTACGCAGCCGCCTCACCCCCCGACCGGGCGGGTCCCCAGGTGACGCGCGGCGAAGGCCAGCTCCAGACGGACCTGCTTGATCCGCTCCTCCACCACCAGGGAGCCGTGCCCCGCGTCGTACCGGTACACCTCGTGCACCGCGGAACGGGCCGCCAGCCGGTCCACGTAGTTGTCGATCTGCCGGATCGGGCAGCGCGGGTCGTTCACACCCGCCGAGATGTAGACCGGAGCCGTGACCTTGTCCACATACGTCAGCGGGGACGAGACCTCGAACCGCTCCGGCACCTCCTCCGGCGAGCCGCCGAACAGCGTCCGGTCCAGCGCCTTCAGGGCCTCCATCTCGTCCTCGTACGCCGTCACGTAGTCCGCGACCGGGACGGCGGCGAGCCCCACCGACCAGGCGTCCGGCTGCATGCCGAGCCCCAGCAGTGTCAGATACCCGCCCCACGAGCCGCCCGACAGGACCAGCTTCGCCGGGTCGGCGAGACCCGAGGCGACCGCCCACTCGCGGACGGCGGCGACGTCCTCCAGCTCGATCAGGCCGACCCGGTGCTTGAGCGCGTCCGTCCACTCCCGGCCGTAGCCCGTCGAGCCCCGGTAGTTGACCCTGACCACTGCGTAGCCGTGGTCGAGCCAGGCCGCCGGGCCCGAGGCGAAGGCGTCGCTGTCGTGCCAGGCCGGCCCGCCGTGCACCTCGAAGATCGTGGGGAACGGACCCTCGCCCTCGGCCGGCCGCTGCACGAGCGCGTGGATGCGGCCGCCGGGCCCCTCCACCCACACGTCCTCCACCGGCACCGACCCCGGCGCCTTCGCGCCCGGAGGGTCGAGGACGATCCCGCCGTCCGTCGAGCGCACCACCGGCGGCTGCGCCGCCGAGGACCACAGATACTCCACGGTGCCGTCCGGCCGGGTCGTGGCCTCCGAGACCGAACCGGCCGGGGTCTCCACCCGCACCAGCGCGCCCGTCGCGATGTCGTACCGCCACAGCTCGCTGCGCGCCTCGAAGCTGTGCACGATCAGCAGACCCGTGCCGTCCTCGTACCACTCCGCCGACACATCGCCCGGCAGATCGAGCCGGAGATCGATCTCCTGGCCCGTCGCCACGTCCCACAGCAGCGGCTCCCAGCGCCCCCGCCGCTGGTGGCCGACCAACAGCCGGGTGTCGCCGTCGACCGGCGCGAAGCCCAGCACGGCCAGGCCCAGCTCCTCCGTACCGCCCTTGGAGTCGTCCAGCTCGGCCACCACCGAGGAGTCCTCGGCACGCAGCACCCGCAGGGCCGAGTGCATCGCGTCGCCGTGCTCCGTGTGCTCGATCGCGATCAGCGAGCCGTCGTGCGAGAGGTCGCCCACGCCCGCCGACTCCCGGTGCCGGTAGATCTCCACCGGCGCCGCGCCGCCGCGGACGAGATGGACCGTCGAACCCTCCTCGTCCGTCGAGCGGCCGACGACGACCGTGCCGTCACGGCCGATTGCGAGACCCGCCGGATACGAGGCCGCGAGCCCGGGCACCGCGGGCTCGTCCGCGCCGCCGCCGAAGGGCTGGCGCATCCACACCCCGAACTCGTCCCCGTCCGTGTCCGAGAACCACCAGATCCACTGCCCGTCCGGGGACAGCGTGCCGTCCGTCGTCCCGTTCGGCCGGTCCGTCACCTGCCGCTGCTCGCCCGTCGCCCGGTCCCAGGCGTACAGCTCGTACGTCCCCGTCGCGTTGGACACGAACAACGAACGGTCCGGTGCCTCCTCGGCCCACTCGGGCAGGGACACCCGCGGCGCCCGGAACCGCTGCTCCCACACCGGGATCTCCGGTGACGGGCCCGAGCCGCCGGCGCTCTCACCCGGCCGGTCTGCGATCTCATTGGTCTCAGTCATGGCCCCCATGATGCTCCGGTCCGCCGACAATCCGTTCGCATCGTCCGCAACCTGTGGATAACCTCCCGGGCATGTACGCACCGACGCCCGACGACTGGCACGAGGCCAACCGTGCCCGCTGGGACGAACGAGTCCCGATCCACGCCGCCAGCGAGTACTACGACCTCGACGCGTTCCGGGCCGGCAAGGAGGCGCTGCGCGACTTCGAGCTCGCGGAGGTCGGTGACGTCACCGGCCGCTCCCTCCTCCACCTCCAGTGCCACATCGGCCTGGACACCCTGTCCTGGGCCCGGCACGGTGCCTCGCACGTCGTCGGCCTGGACTTCTCCGAGCCCGCCGTCGAGACGGCCCGCTCGCTCGCCGCCGACCTCGGCCTGTCCGCGGACCGGGCCGCGTTCGTCGCCGCCGACGCGTACGACGCCGCCGAGGCCGTCCCCGACTCCTCGTACGACATCGTCTACACCGGCACCGGGGCGCTGAACTGGCTGCCCGACATCGAGCGCTGGGCCGAGACCGCCGCCTCGCTCGTCGCCCCGGGCGGATTCCTGTACGTCGCCGAGTTCCATCCGATCACCGACTCCCTCGACGACGAGACGGGGAGCCGGATCGTCAACGACTACTTCGTACGCGAACCGTGGGTGGATTCCAGCTCGGGCACGTACGCGGACATGGAGGCCGCCACCGTCCACAACCGGAGCGTGGAGTGGGTGCACCCGGTCGGCGAGGTCGTCACGGCCGTCGCCAAGGCGGGGCTGCGCATCGAGTTCCTCCACGAGCACGACGTCTCGCTCTACTCCCGGTACGAGACGCTGCAGCGGCAGGAGGACGGGTACTACCGCTTCCCGGCCGACCGGCCGCGGATACCGCTGATGTACTCGCTCAAGGCGTCCCGCCCCCGCTGACGCGTATCACCGCGCGGCCGCCGGCCAGGTCCACCGTGGACCGGTGCGGCGGCGCGCCGTCCTCCTCGTCGTCGCGCAGCACGAGCGCGCTCTGCCGCTCCTTGAGCTCGTTCTGCTTGCCCTGCGAGAAGGTGGCATGCAGCTGCTCGAAGCCGGTCGAGGAGACCTGGCCGCTGCGGCGGCCGCGCCCGGTCGCGCGCAGGATCTGGTCGGCGAAGGCGACCACGGTGAGCAGGATGACCAGCCCCGGCAGCGTCACGAACACGGCGAACTCCATGCCGGTCATTGTCCGGGACGCCGGCCGGAAAGGGCAGGGCTCGCGCAGGCGGTGTCAGCCGCGGGGGGTGTCCGACGCGGATCCGGCCGGGGGCGTCTGCCGGTGCGATCCGGTGATCGTCTTCGAGAGCCGGCTGCGGACGACGGCGGTGCCGATGGCGCCTGCGAGCGCGGCGGCGCCGAGGCCCAGGGCGAGGGCGGACGGGCCGGAGTCGGAGACGACGTCGGCGGGGACGGTGGCCGCCGCCTCGGCGGCTGTCTGGAGCGGGTGCATGTCCCCAGGGGACCGGACCACGGCCCCCCGGGCCACCTGACGGACCCCGTTCGAGGTCCGGGGCGGCCGGCCGGGGGCTCAGGGGGCCGAAGGCTCAGGCGGTGTCGCGGGTCCGGGTCCGGGGGTCCAGGGCGTGGCCGGGGTTCAGGGGGCCGGGGGCTGAGACGGTGTCGCGGGTCCGGGGCCGGCGGGAGGGGCCCAGGTGACGTCGCGGTCCGGGCGGGCGGTCGCCAGAATCAGGCGGTGTCGCGTGCGTGGGCGCGGAGTCGGGCTTCGAGGCCGTCGAGGATGGCCTCGACGCCGAATTCGAACTTCTCGCTCATCAACGCGGCCGGGTCGACGCCCTGCTGGTCCTCCATGCGGGCGCGCAGCCGGGGGTACTGGGACGCGATCCCGTACGCCCACTCGGTGACGCTCTGCGCCGGCTTGCCCTCGTCGCCCTTGCCCCGGGGGGCCTGCGCGGTGGCGATCGTGGCCTCGGTCGCGTCGACGAGCAGGGTGCCGGCCACGAAGGTGAAGGCGGAGTTGACCGCCCAGTCGAGCTCCCAGCCCTCGAAGCCCGCCGCTTCGTAGATCGCGCACGAGTGGTCCTGGAAGCGGGCCATGCCGTGGCCGTAGACGAAGTGCGAGCTGATCGCCGGGACGAGCCAGGGGTGGCGCTTGCCCAGCGCGTACGTGTCGTGCACGAGGGCGCGCGCGGCGGCGCGCCAGCCGGCCTCGGCCGGGTCGATGAACGTCAGCTCGCTCCACACCGCGTCGGCCGCGAGCACGATGAGGCTCTCCTTGCTGCCGACGTGCCAGTACATGGCCGTCGCCGCCGAACCCAGCCGCTGGCCGAGCTTGCGCATGCTCAGGCCGTCGATGCCCTCGCTGTCGAGCAGCTCGACGGCGGCTCGGACGATCTGGTCTCGGGTCAAGGTCTCACGCGGCATGGCCCCAGCGTAGCCGACTTTCTTGCACGGTGTTCAACTCAGGGCTTGCGTCATGCGCGAGTCGTCTTTTACGGTGTTCAAGTCAGCGGAGTTGAACACCGTAAAAGTGAGGGGTGACCACAGTGACGGCCACGACCATCGCCGCACCTGCCACGGCCATCGAGGCCGTCGGGCTGCGCAAGTCGTACGGGGAGAAGCTGGTCCTCGACGGGATCGACCTGCGGATCGAGGAGGGCACGATCTTCGCGCTGCTCGGTCCGAACGGGGCCGGCAAGACGACGACCGTGGAGATCCTGTCCACTCTCGTCCGCGCCGACGGCGGCCAGGCGCAGGTCGCCGGCCACGACCTGACCCGGCAGGCCGACGGCGTGCGTCGGTCGATCGGCGTCACCGGCCAGTTCGCGGCGGTGGACGGCCTCCTGAACGCCGAGGAGAACCTGCTCCTCATGGCCGACCTGCACCACCTCGACCGCCGCGAGGCCCGCCGCCACACCGCCGAGCTCCTGGAGCGCTTCGAGCTCACCGAGGCGGCGCGGAAGCCGGTCTCCACCTTCTCCGGAGGTATGCGGCGCAAGCTCGACCTGGCCATGACGCTGGTCGGCGAACCGCGGATCATCTTCCTCGACGAGCCCACCACCGGCCTCGACCCCCGCAGCCGCCGCACCATGTGGGAGATCATCCGCCGCCTGGTCGCCGAGCAGGGCGTGACCATCTTCCTCACCACGCAGTACCTCGAAGAGGCCGACCAACTCGCCGACCGCATCGCCGTCCTGGACCAGGGCCGCCTCGTCGCCGAAGGCACCGCCGAGGAGCTGAAGCGCCGCATCCCGGGCGGACACATCCGACTCGCCTTCGCCGACGAGTCCCGACTCGCCACCGCGGCCGCCCTCTTCGCCGGTTCCGCCGCGGACCACGAGGAGCTCACGCTCCGCATCGCAAGCGACGGCAGCCTGCCCACCCTCCGCGCCGTCCTCGACGTCCTGGACGGTGCCTCCGTCCCCGCCGAGAACCTCACCGTCCACACCCCGGACCTCGACGACGTCTTCCTCGCCCTGACCGGCTCCGTCAACGCCCCGAAGGAGAACGCCCGATGAGCACGAACACGATCACGAACACGAGGACGAACTCGAACCCGAACGCGGGCGCGGGAATGGGTGTGAGCGCCAAGCCGAAGTCGTACGCGCTGCGCGACTCGATGACGATGCTGCGCCGCAACCTCAAGCACCAGCTGCGCTATCCGTCCATGACGATCGCGATCGTCGCGATGCCGGTCCTGATGCTGCTGCTCTTCGTGTTCGTCTTCGGCAGCGCGCTCGGCGAGGGCATCGGGCTCGCGGGCGACCTCGGCGCGTACACCGACTACGTCACGCCGGGCATCATCCTGATGGCCGTCACGTCCGGCGCGATCTCGACCGCCGTGTCCGTGTGCACCGACATGACCGAAGGCATCGTCAACCGCTTCCGGACCATGTCGATCTCCCGTGGAGCGGTGCTGACCGGTCATGTCTTCGGCAACCTGATCCAGGTGACGGTCATCCTGGTCATCGTCGTCGGCGTGGCCCTCGCGATCGGCTTCCGGCCGGAGGCCACCCTCGTCGAGTGGCTCGCCGCGCTCGGTCTGGTGCTGTTCCTCGCGTTCGGCCTCAGCTGGATCTCGGCCGCCATGGGCATGGGTGCCAAGACGGTCGAGGCCGCGAGCAACGCGCCGATGCCGCTGACGTTCCTGCCCTTCCTCGGCAGCGCCGTCGTCACCACCGACTCGATGCCGACCGGGCTGAGCTGGTTCGCCGAGTACCAGCCCTTCACCCCGATCAACGAGACCCTCCGGGGGCTGCTGCTCGGCACCGAGATCGGCAACAACGCCTGGATCGCGCTCGCCTGGTGCGCGGGGCTCGCCCTGGTCGGCTACTTCTGGTCCCGCTCGGCCTTCAACCGCGAGGCCACCCGCTGACGCCTAGGACAGCCAGGCCATACCGATGAGCAGGAAGACCACGAAGGCTATGCCGCCGGCCACGGCGGCGGTCTTCCTGGGACGGCGCCGGGAGAGGGCGGCAAGACCGCCCTCGCTCCGGCGCGCTTGCCGTCGCGGAGCGGCGACAGCGGACTGAGGCCGGGCCTGAGTCCGGGGCCGGGGCTGAGGCGCCCGGGACCGCGCCTGCGCCTGCGATGGCGCGTGGCGGGGCTGCTGGTGCTGCTGGTGCTGTCGGGGGTGCTGCTGAGGCCCGCTCTGATACGGCTGATTCGGCTGGGCATGGGGCAGGGGGTGACCGCGCCAGGCGCCCGAGGAGAACCAGTCCGCGATCGCCTGGGCCGGGGGTCTCTGCTCGGGTTCCTTGGCCAGCAGCGTGAGGAGGTACGCCTCGAACGCGGCGGGCAGCCCCACTCCGAGCTGCCGGGGCGGCGCGGGCGGGGTGTCGATGTGCTGGTACAGCAGGGCGGTCGCGGTGTCGCCCTGGAACGGAGGCCGTCCGGTGAGGAGTTGGTACAGCACGCAGCCGAGCGAGTACACGTCGGACGCCGGCGACGCGGGCCGGCCGAGAGCACGCTCGGGAGCGAGGTAGAGGCCGGTGCCGACGATCTGCCCCGTGGTGGTGAGCCCGGCGGAGGGGTCGTCGACGAAGCGGGCGATGCCGAAGTCCGCGAGCTTCACGGTCCCGTCGCCGTCGAGGAGCAGGTTCCCGGGCTTGATGTCCCGGTGCACGACTCCCTCCCGGTGCGCGGCGGCCAGCCCGGCGGCGGCGTGGGCGGCGACGTGGGCCACCCGCTCGGCGGGCAGCACGAGCGGGGTCCCCGGGTTTCCGGCGAGGCTCTCCCCCTCGACCAACTCCATGACGAGGAACAGCTTTTCGTCCCACGTACCGAAGTCGAAGACGCCGACGACATGGGGATGACTCAGCCGCGCCGCGGTCTGCGCCTCAAGCCGGAACCTGTCGGCCGCCGAGGGGTCGGTCCCGTGACCCAGCATCAGCTTCACGGCCACGGCCCGCCCGAGCACCTCGTCGGTGGCCTGCCACACCTCGCCCATGCCGCCACGCCCGACACACGAGTGGAGCCGATATCGGTCCGCGACCAGCACCTGAGACCCAGCCTTTCGACGGCAAGCCAACCTGACAGAGCATGTGTCGCCGTACTCCGCTGCCGGCGCCCGATGCCGTTCCAGGGTAGGCGCCTTGATCGACATCTCGCCCACGAACCCCGGCGCAGCCCGGCTCTACGGATCACAGCGCCGGTCGTTGCCGGATCGCTCCAGGTCTGTGCTGAGTGTCGGCAGCGCCAGGTGGAGCGCGCTCATGTCCATGATCACGAGCAGCGTCGGCGCCACCAGCCAGCCCACCCCGCTGGTGCTGGTGGCGAGCAGCTCGGCTGCGTAACGCTCCTTGACGTACTGGGAGAGCAGCAGCACGGCGGTCGTAGGTTCTCCATCGAACCGATCGCCCTGTCCAGGCGATCACTTGCAGGGCGAAATCATGCGCATGCTCAGGGGTAATTGCGCCGTTCTTCAGCCCGGACCGCAGTCGGACAGCCATGCCCGACTCCTCGTCCACGAGAACATGGAGGGGGCAGAGTGAGATGCTCCGGATCGGGAAACCGGTGAGGGAGTGCCAGAACCTCGCGGCACTCCCACAGTCGTATTCGCTTCCTGCCTTCTCCGTCCATCGAGAAGGCAGTCCACCGCACACCCCAGTCCGCGGGGAATCCTCACAGAGGATCCGCGGCGAATCCTCACAGAGGACCGTCTGCGACCGCCACCTTCCAGGAAGCAGCACCGGACAGCTTGACGACTACGGCCTGAGGTTCTTTCTCGGTGATTCGCTCGGCAGCGTTCTCCACCCCGTCACAGGGATGGCTGATCCACTTCTTGCCGGCGACCTCCAGAGACATATTCCCGGTGCCCGAACACACGAAGTGCACCGTGTACGACGCATGCGGCGGAGTGAAGACAGGAAGACCGGTCCCCACCTTGCCATCCATCTCCTTGATGAGGAGCTTCTTCCCCCGGGCCTGCTCCAATTTCAAATCCGGGGCCGGCTTCTGGGTTCCGCCGCCTCCCGACGTGCCGGCATTCGTCGCCGGCGGCCCTTCGCCCTGACCAGGATCGGATGAGGTCGTACATCCCGTGACCAACGCGAGCAGCACTGCACTGGCAGCCACCAACGCCCTAGAACTCACTGTTCTCCCCATCGCCGATAGGCTCCCCACCCCAAGCGGGGCACACCATGACGCTACCGGCACGGTCAGTAGTAGACGCGCCAGTTGGTCCGGTACGGAGCCCAGGCGTTGAAGTAGGTCTTGGTGCCGTAGGAGCAGTTGCTGTACTGGTGAGCGGTCCACCCAGAGACGTTCTCCCTCCAGTTACCGAAGTCACCCTTGAGCGTGGAGTGCGGCTTCACCGTGCCGGAGACCTCCTCCCCAATCTCGGCAGTCTTCGACTTCTCGACACTTCCGTTCACCTCGGCCGCGATCTTGGCGAAAATCCATGCCTTCATTTCGGCCGAAACGGTGATGGAGAGCCCGTAGGTCGTGGTGCCGCTCTTCTTCGACGTGAACTTGAAGTTCTGGGTGCTGCCGGTTCCGTTGGTGACAGACGTGCGGTACTTCACGTCCAGGGTGTTCGCAGTATTGGTCGGGATGGCCGCACGCTTCCCGGGCTGGCAGTACTCGGCCTGCGGCTGCGGATCGAACGGATCGACCGGTGCTGCGCCCGCGGGCCCCACCGACAGGAGCGTAATGGCCAGTGCGCCCGTGGCGGCGATCGCCGCCTTCTTGAACTGCATCTCTGTTTCCCCCTTGCGGTCAAGTAACGCCCTTGGGGTCGGGGTTACTTGGGTGAAGCTAGCAACAGAGGAGGTGACGAGTGATGAAATGCCTTAAGTTTGAGGTTTACCTGAGGTGACAATTCGATGCAAAGGGACGGAAGATGTTTAATACCGTACCCGCAGGCCTCTTTGTTTGGAATTGGATGAATTTGGAGTTCCGGTTAATTGGCCTCATTCCTGTTTCCTGGGTGTGGCTGGAATTAGCTCGCCGCTGTCTCAGCGGCCAGCCGCGCCGACCCATCCCCCACCCGGGTGGGGCCGGCTCCGCCCGGACGCGAAGATCACGGTGGAGGGGGCACCGGAGCGTATGGCGCAGCTCGGCGAATCACCCCAGGAGCTGATGGAGGCCCCGCGGGCCGCATGGCTTCCATCCGACCGCCTCGTCAACGATCACACGCAGGCCGGTGACGTAGCGGCAGTGCATGGGGCCGCCAGTGCCGGCGTCGGACCGACCGGGATCTCCACTCGGCCTGCCCCAGGTCGCTCCCCGATGCCCAGAAACCACTCAGGGGCCCGACCCGCTCTCGCGGATCAGGCCCCTGACCTGGTGTTTCAGCTGTCGGGGTGGCGGGATTTGAACCCACGACCTCTTCGTCCCGAACGAAGCGCGCTGCCAAGCTGCGCTACACCCCGATGTCGCTGCTCTGTTCTTCACGTCGCGGCGACATCGATTACTTTAGCCCACCCACGCCCGGAGACGAAATCCGGTTTTCGACGGGCAGCGCCGCAGGTCGGATGTGGTCCGGCCGGTGCTCGCCCGGGCCGGCGCGTGTGAGGGGGACGTCTCAGTCGCGCGCCGTCAGTGTCAGCAGCGTCGCCTCCGGGGGGCAGGCGAAGCGCACCGGGGTGAAGCGGTTCGTGCCGCAGCCCGCCGAGACGTGGAGGAACGAGGTCCGGCCCTCCACCGTGTGCGTCGAGAGGCCCTTCACCCGGTCCGTGTCCAGGTCGCAGTTGGTCACCAGGGCGCCGTAGAAGGGGATGCACAGCTGGCCGCCGTGGGTGTGGCCCGCCAGGATCAGGCCGTAGCCGTCCGCCGTGAACGCGTCGAGCGTGCGCAGATACGGGGCGTGGACCACGCCCAGCGAGAAGTCCGCCGTCAGGTCGGGGCCGCCCGCCACCCGCTCGTACCGGTCGCGCTTGATGTGCGGGTCGTCCAGGCCGGTGAAGGCCAGCTCCAGGTCGGGCAGCTTCAGCCGGCCCCGGGTGTTGGTCAGGTTCACCCAGCCCGCGTCGTCGAAGGCGTCCCGCATCCCCTCCCACGGGTTGTGCACCGCGCCCACCACCGGCTTGTTGCCGTTCAGCCCGTGCCGCCCCTGGGCCTTCTCCAGCAGGTAGAGGGCGGGGTTGCGCAGCCGCGGCCCGTAGTAGTCGTTGGAGCCGAAGACGTACACGCCGGGGAAGTCCATCAGCGGGCCGAGCGCGTCCAGGACCTCCGGGACCGCGTCCGTGTCCGAGAGGTTGTCGCCCGTGTTGACCACGAAGTCCGGGCGCAGCCCCGCGAGCGACTGCAGCCACTTCCGCTTCTTGTGCTGGCCGCACACCATGTGGATGTCGGAGACCTGAAGGACCCGCAGATCCCGCATTCCGCGCGGGAGTACGGGGATCGTCACCCGGCGCAGACGGAACGAGCGGGCCTCGAAGCCCGCCGCGTAGACCAGTCCGGCCGCCGCCGTCGCCGTAAGACCTGCCGTGACCTTCAGGGGGATCCCGTACCGTGCGCGCATCCCCCCATCGTCGCAGACCCGATGGAGGGAAATGCGCGGGCGGGCAGGGTGGGGCACCTGACACACTTGGGGCATGACCACGCTCAAGGCCAAGCTTCAGGACGACCTCAACGCCGCCATCAAGGAGCGCGACGAGCTGCGCTCCTCGACGCTCCGGCTCACCCTCACCGCGATCACCAAGGAGGAGGTCTCGGGCACGACCAAGCGCGAGCTCTCCGACGACGAGGTGCAGAAGGTGATCGCCAAGGAGGCGAAGAAGCGCCGTGAGGCCGCGGAGGCCTTCGCCCAGGGCGGTCGCGCCGAGTCGGCCGAGCGGGAGAAGGCCGAGGGCGTCATCCTCGACGCGTACCTGCCTAAGCAGCTCGGCGACGACGAGCTGGAGCAGATCGTCGCGGCGGCCGTCGCCGAGGCCAAGGCCGCCGGCGCCGAGGGCCCGCGGGCCATGGGCGCCGTGATGAAGATCGTGAACCCGAAGGTCGCCGGGCAGGCCGAGGGCGGCCGGGTCGCCGCCGTCGTGAAGAAGCTCCTCGCCGGCTGAGTCCCGCGCATGTTCCCGGGCCGGAGCCCGGACACGTTCGCCGGCTGACCTGAAGCTCGCGTGCCGGAGCCCGGGAACGCCGGCTGACCTGAAGCTCGCATGCCGGAGCCCGGGCACGTTCGCCCGCTGAGCCGAAGCTCGCGGGGGCGTCGTGAAAGGCGCCTCGCCCGCTGAGCCGAAGCTCGCGGGGCCGTCGTGAAAGGCGCCTCGCCCGCCGAGTCCCCGCGACCGGGAAACGACCGAGGGCGCCTCTCCCAGGAGAGGCGCCCTCGCTCATGTCCGTGCCCGTGGGCTACCGGCCGTTGCCGCCGTTGTTGCCGCCGCGGCCGTTGCCGCCGCCGATCAGGTCCGGCGGGATCGTGATCCCGGGGAACGGGTTGTCGTCCTCGTCCCGGTCACCCGGCTTCTCGTCGTCGCGCGGCTTGCCCTTGTCCTTCTCCTTGTCCTCCGGCTTCTCGCCGCGAGGTACGGAGATCGGCGCGAAGGACGGCGTCTCGGAGGCGGTCAGCGCCCCGGTCATCGCGATCTTCCAGATCGGACCCGGGAGGCAGCCACCGCAGACCTTGTCGTACGTCACTCCGCCGATGACGATGTTGAACATCGACTGCTTCTCGCCGACGTCGTCACCGACCCACACCGCCGTGGACAGGTTCGGGGTGTACCCGACGAACCAGGCGTCCTTGCGGTCGTTCGTCGTACCCGTCTTGCCGGCGTTGTCGCGGTCGCTCAGACCCGCCTTCGTACCGGTGCCGTCCTCGACGACGCCCTTCAGCATCTGGTTGACGGTGTCGGCGGTGCGCTCGCTCATCGCCCGCGAGCACTCCGTCTGAGGCACCTTCAGCTTCTCGCCGTTGGCCGTCTTGATCGACTCGATGGCGACCGGGGTGCAGTACGTGCCACGGTTGGCGAAGGTCGCGTAGACCGCCGCCATGTCGAGCGGGGTGGACTCCTGGCCGCCGAGGGTGATCGAGGGCAGCTCCTGGAGCTTCTTGCCCAGCTCCTTCTCGTACCCCATCTTCTTCGCCATCTCGACCGTCTCGCAGAGCCCGGTCATCTGCTCCAGGTGGGCGAAGTAGGTGTTGATGGACTTGCCGAGCGCGCTCGTCATGTCCCAGGTGCCGGCCTCGGACTTCATCTCGTTCTGCAGGTCCCAGTTGCCGCCGCCGGACGGGCCGCCCGCGCAGGTGGTGTACGAGCCCATCGGCAGCGAGATCTTCCACGGCGTGGAGAAGGACTGCGCCGGGCTCAGCCCCTTCTCCAGGGCCGCCGCGGCCGTGATCGGCTTGAACGTCGAACCGACCTGGAAGCCGTACGTCGTGCCGCCCATCTTCTTGCCGACGGCGAGGTTGAGCGTGGTCTGGTGCTGCTTCTGGTCCAGGCCGTACGGGCGGGACTGGCCCATCGAGAGGATCTTGCCGCTGCCCGGCTGGACCTGGACCACCGAGGCGGCGACCCCGTCGTCCACGTTGATCTTCGCGACGGCCGCCTCGTTGGCCGCCTCCTGTGCGCGCGGGTCGAGCGTGGTCCGGACGGTCAGGCCGCCCAGGTTCCACAGCTTCTGCCGCTCCTCGACCGTCTTGCCGAAGACCGGGTCGTTGAGGATCGTCTTGCGGACGTAGTCGCAGAAGAAGCCGGCGCCGTCGACGGCGGTGATGCAGCCGTTCTTCGGGGCCTTCACCTTCAGCTTGATCGGCGTGGCCTTCGCCCGGTCCGCCTCCGCCTGGCTGATGTCCTTCACGTCGGCCATCCGCTGGAGCACCGTGTTGCGGCGCTTGGTGGCTTCCTGCAGGTCGTTGACCGGGTCGTAGCGGCTCGGCGACTGGACGAGGCCGGCCATCATGGCGGCCTCCTCCAGCTTCAGGTCGGCGGCGGGCTTGGAGAAGTAGCGCTGAGCCGCCGCCTCGATGCCGTACGCCTGCTGACCGAAGAAGGTGATGTTCAGGTAGTTCTCGAGGATCTTCTTCTTCCCCAGCTCCTCCTCGACCTGGATCGCGTACTTCAGTTCGCGGACCTTGCGGCCGATGGTCTGCTGGGTGGCCTGGGCGACCTTCTCGGGGTCGTCACCGGCCTCCTCGACGAAGACGTTCTTCACGTACTGCTGAGTGAGCGTCGACGCGCCCTGCGCCACGCCGCCCGACTGGGCGTTGCGGTTGATCGCGCGCAGCACGCCCTTGAGGTCGATCGCTCCGTGCTCGTAGAAGCGGGAGTCCTCGATCGCGACGATCGCCTTCTGCATGTACGGGGAGATCTTCTCCAGCGGCACGACCTTCCGGTCGCGCGAGTACACGGTGGCGAGGTGGCCGCCCTCGGAGTCGAGGATCGTGGTGCGCTGACTCAGCGGCGGCGTCTTCAGGTTGGACGGGATTTCGTCGAATCCCTCGACCGTGCCCTTGGCCGCCAGTCCGAGTGCTCCGGCCGCGGGCAGGGCGATGCCTGCCAGCACGGCTCCGGAGAGCACACTGACACCGAGGAACTTGGCGGCCTGCTGGGTCCCGGTCAGACCTCCGCCCGAGCGCTTCTTTGCCATGGGGGCAGCCTAATCCGTAGTTACGAGCGTTCCGCAGGAGCATGGGCTTCTCGGAGAGTTCGAGTACCAGACCGTGACATCCAGGTGCCGCCGCCGCGAGCGCGGCCTGAGCTCGTCAGCCGGGAGTGAGGCAGGCTTCGAGAGCGGCCCGCTGCTGCGGGGGAAGGTGGTCGCCCAGGGGCTCCTTGCGGGGGCTGTGATCGCCTTCGCAGAGCCAGCTCTGCTCGTCATCGTCGAACCACCAGTCCGCGGCGCCCCACATGGGGTGCCCCTGAAGCAGGTGTCTGGCCAACGCCTCGCTCTCCTCGGGCGCACCCTGAGCGACCAGAGCCTCGACCACCGCCGTCACGGCTTCCTCCGAAACCGCCGCGTCGCCCAGAACCGGCAGGAGGAGAAGGAGCCGGGCATGGGGGTCGGTGACGCCGACAGCGCCCGCCGGCGCTTCCGCCAGTGCGGCGAGCTCGGGCCAGCACAGCCCCGGTCCGATGCGGTCCTGATCGTCGCTGGCGAGGACGAGATCCTGGTTCCAGTCGGGGTGCGTGAGGAAGTAGTCGAGGGTCGTGAACTCCTCGCCACTGTTGTAGTGCACGACGATCGCGAAGCCGCCGGCCAGCGGCACCGTGAACATGGGCCACGCCGACGGGTCGTGGAGCGCGTCCAGCATGGCGTCCGCGTCGCCCGCGTCCGTGCCGAAGGCCTCCGGAGCGAACCCCTCAGCCAGGTCCGCCAAGTACGCGGGCCAGAAACCCGGCTCATCCAGGAGCGGGTGCCCGTCCACGACGGGCGAAGAGGAGTACCGGTGCCGTGCCATTGCCATACCGGGATTCTCTCCCCTGCCTGGTCAGAACTGTTCGAGGCCCCGGGCTCTCAAAGCCGACTGACTTGACGGCATGGCAACGTGAGGTGTCTACGTTCTCATTCGCCGGACACACGTGTATGCCTTGGCCTAAGCTGCTCTCAACTGTCACAGCAGTGTGGTTCTGCATCAAGACCCGGGCGTGACATCGGCATGAAATCCCTTGAACCCGAAGCTTGGGAAGCCATGCCCGATTCCGCCCCATGCGTCACTCGACGCCCCAAGTGACTCCGTCACGGTCGGGCGAACTGTACCGGTTCGCCGGATACGACACGCATGTCCACCGGTCACTCCCCTGGGTGATCTGCCGCGTACGCATAGTCCGTTCGGGCCATTCAAGATTGGGCCCGAAGGGGGTGTTGCGCTGTGCCCACCTTCCGTAACGTCACCAACTGGCAGCGGTGAATATGCCGCTACCGCCGTGGGGGAGCCTCGATTCGGGAGAGGACGGCGCCGGTATGGGCTGGGTAGCTGACTGGAGTGCGCAGGCGGCCTGCCGCACTACCGATCCGGATGAACTTTTCGTTCAAGGAGCGGCACAGAACAGGGCGAAGGCAGTGTGCACCGGATGTCCGGTGCGGACCGAGTGCCTGGCCGACGCGCTGGACAACCGCGTGGAGTTCGGCGTGTGGGGCGGAATGACGGAGCGCGAGCGCCGTGCCCTGCTGCGCCGGCGGCCGACCGTCACCTCGTGGCGGCGACTGCTCGAGACCGCGCGCACGGAGTACGAGCGGGGAGCGGGCCTGCTGCCCGTGGCGATCGAGGACGACGCGACGTACGAGGCATACGCGGCGGTGGGCTAGCCCCACCGGCTCGCGACGTTCGAGACGTACGAAGGTGTATGACACGTACGCGGCTTATCAAGGCGTATGACACGTTTGAGGCGTACGCGACGTATGAAGGCGTACGGCACGTTCGAGACATACGCGGCGTACGAAGGCGTACGAGGCTTGCGCGGCGGTGGGTGATGCCCCCGCCGACGTTCGCACAGCTCAGGCCGACGGCATCCGTCCGGCCGTGAGTCGATCACCGATGGCCCGCAGCCCTGCGAGATCGTGTACGTCGCCGGGCAGGGCGGCCACTTCGGCCACAGCCACCTCGGGGTGGAGCGCCGTGAAGCGGTCACGCATGCGCTGTTCGCGCGCGAGCACCTGCATCCGCTCGGCATGGAGACGGAGCAGTCCTGCGGTCAGCTGCTGAATGTCGTGCGTGGCGTCGTCGGCTGTGGGGTCAGCCTCGTCGTGCGAAGTGCGTGCGGCGGCGGTGACGGTGGCGGCGCTGGCGGTGTCCGACAGCTCGGGGGGCGTGGCACGGGAGCCACGAACACCAGTCTTCCCGCCCCCCTGATCGACAATGCGCCCCTCGTCAAGATTTTCCGCGGCGGCCCGTGCCCGCTCGGCCGACAGCCGGGCGGCGCCGCTGCCGTGGACGCGATTGAGGACGAGACCGGCCAGCGGCATCTCCTCCGCGGCAAGCCTCTCCACGAAGTACGCGGCCTCGCGCAGAGCGTCCCGCTCCGGCGTGGCCACCACGAGAAAGGCCGTGCCCGGGGCCTGGAGCAGCTTGTACGTCGCGTCCGCCCGGGTCCGGAAGCCGCCGAACATCGTGTCCATCGCGGCCACGAAGGTCTGAACGTCCTTCAGGAACTGCCCTCCCAGCAGCTTCCCCAGCGTCCCCGTCATCATCGACATGCCGACGTTGAGGAACTTCATCCCCGCCCGGCCGCCCATCTTCGCGGGGGCCATCAGCAGCTTGATGAACTTCCCGTCCAGGAAGGACCCGAGCCGCTTCGGCGCGTCCAGGAAGTCCAGCGCCGACCGGGACGGGGGGGTGTCGACGACGATCAGGTCCCACTCGTCGCGGGCCCGCAGCTGCCCCAGCTTCTCCATCGCCATGTACTCCTGCGTGCCGGCGAAACCGGCCGACAGCGACTGGTAGAAGGGGTTCTCCAGGATCGCCCGGGCCCGCTCGGCGTCCGCGTGCGCCTCGACGATCTCGTCGAAGGTCCGCTTCATGTCGAGCATCATGGCGTGCAGTTCTCCGCCGTCGGACCCCTTGATGCCCTCCACCTTGCGCGGGATGTTGTCCAGCGAGTCGATCCCCATCGACTGCGCGAGCCGCCGGGCCGGGTCGATCGTCAGCACGACGACCTTGCGGCCCCGCTCCGCCGCCCGGACACCGAGCGCCGCCGCGGTCGTCGTCTTGCCGACCCCGCCCGCGCCGCAGCAGACGATGATCCGCGTGCCCAGGTCGTCGATGAGCGGATCGAGATGCAGGACGGGGGCGGAGTCGAGCCCGTTCACGGCGGGCACGGAGTCGAGACCGTTCACCGCGGCAGCCTTCTCCGTCACGCGCCCACCCCTTGTTTCCGCAGGTCCTTCGCCAGCCGGTACAGGCCCGCGATGTCCGCCCCGTCCCCGAGGAACGGGAGTTCGTACGTCGGTACGCCGAGCCCGGCGAGCGCCGCACGCTGCTCGCGCTCCAGCTCCACCCGCTGGGCGTGCTCGCCGGCCTGCTCCAGGAGCGGCTCGACCAGCTTCGTACCGCCGGAGATCCCCGCGGCCGCCAGGGTCTTCGCGATCGCGTCCCGGTGGTCGCCGGAGGCGGCCCGCACCGCCGCCTCGTCGAGGACGTGCGGACGGACCATGTTCACGATGATCTCGCCCACCGGAAGGTCGGCCTCGCGCAGCTCCGCGACGCCGTCCGCGGTCTCCTGGACCGGCATCTCCTCCAGCAGCGTCACCAAGTGCACCGCCGTCTCGGGGGACTTGAGCACCCGCATCACGGCCTGCGCCTGATTGTGTATCGGGCCGATCCTGGCCAGCCCCGCCACCTCGTCGTTCACGTTGAGGAAGCGGGTGATCCGGCCGGTCGGCGGCGCGTCCATGACGACGTGGTCGTAGGTGTAGCCGCCGTGCTTCTCGCGCCGGCGGACCGCCTCGCATGCCTTGCCGGTCAGCAGTACGTCCCGTACGCCCGGCGCTATCGTCGTCGCGAAGTCGATCGCGCCGAGCTTCTTCAGGGCCCGGCCCGCGCTGCCCAGTTTGTAGAACATCTGGAGGTAGTCGAGGAGCGCGCGCTCGGCGTCGATGGCCAGCGCGAACACCTCGCCGCCGCCCGGCGCGACGGCGATCTTGCGCTCCTCGTACGGAAGGGCCTCCGTCTCGAAGAGCTGTGCGATGCCCTGTCTGCCTTCGACCTCGACGAGGAGGGTCCGCTTGCCCTCCGTCGCGAGGGCGAGCGCGAGGGCGGCGGCGACCGTCGTCTTACCGGTACCACCCTTGCCGCTGACGACCTGGAGCCTGCTCACGTCTTCGAGCCTAACCACTGGCAGGCCCGCCTAAGCAGGAGGCTACCTGTGGCAGCGGATACAGTCGGCTCCATGACCAAGTGGGAATACGCGACCGTGCCCCTTCTCGTGCACGCGACGAAGCAGATTCTGGACACCTGGGGCGAGGACGGGTGGGAGCTCGTCCAGGTCGTTCCCGGCCCGAACAACCCCGAGCAGCTCGTGGCCTACCTGAAGCGGGAGAAGTCCTGATGAGCGGCGCCGTCGAGGCGAAGCTCGCCGAGCTGGGCCTGACGCTGCCGGAGGTCGTGCCCCCGCTGGCCGCCTACCAGCCGGCCGTGCAGTCGGGCGTGTACGTCTACACCTCGGGCCAGCTCCCGATCGTGGAGGGCAAGCTCCAGATGGCCGGCAAGGTCGGCGGCGAGGTCACCGCCGAGGAGGCCAAGAAGCTCGCGGCCACCTGCGCGCTGAACGCGCTCGCTGCCGTGAAGTCCGTCGCCGGTGACCTGGACCGGATCAAGCGGGTCGTGAAGGTCGTCGGCTTCGTCGCCTCGGCCTCCGACTTCACCGGTCAGCCCGGCGTGATCAACGGCGCCAGCGAGCTGCTCGGCGCCGTCCTCGGCGACAAGGGCGTGCACGCGCGCAGCGCGGTGGGTGTCGCGGTGCTGCCGCTGGACGCTCCGGTCGAGGTCGAGGTCCAGGTGGAGCTCGTCCAGGCCTGACCGCGCGCACGTTCGTCAAGAGCCGGTTCTCCCGCCCAGGGGGAATCGGCTCTCGTGCGTACGGGTAGTTGCGCATACCATCCGGCCATGTCGAATGGTCAGTGGTACCCACCGGAATGGCCCGACCGCATCCGTGCCCTGGCGGCGGGCGAGCTCACGCCCGCGGCCCCCAGGCGGGCGGCGACCGTCCTGCTGCTGCGCGACGCCACCGAGGGGCCGCACGTCCACATGCTGCGGCGGCGCACCTCCATGGCCTTCGCGGGCGGTGCGTACGCGTATCCCGGCGGCGGTGTCGATCCGCGTGACGAGCACCCGGTGCGCTGGGCCGGACCCTCCTTGGAGAGCTGGGCGGAGCGACTCGGCGTCACGGGTACGCAGGAGGCGCAGGCGATCGTCTGCGCGGCCGTGCGCGAGACCTTCGAGGAGGCGGGCGTGCTGCTCGCCGGCGGGACCGCCGACTCCGTCGTCGACGACACGACGGGGGAGGACTGGGAGAAGGACCGGGAGGCGCTGGTCGCCCGCGAGCTGTCGTTCGCGGACTTCCTCGACCGGCGCGGGCTGGTGCTGCGCTCGGACCTGCTCGGCGCGTGGGCGCGGTGGATCACGCCGGAGTTCGAGTCTCGGCGGTACGACACCTGGTTCTTCGCGGCCGTGCTTCCGGCCGGCCAGCGCACCCGTGACGTCTCGACCGAGGCGGACCGCACGGTCTGGATCCGCCCGGCCGATGCCGCGGCCGGCTACGACCGGGGCGAGCTGACGATGATGCCTCCGACGATCTCGACCCTGCGGGGCCTCGAACGCTTCGGTACGGCCGCCGAGGCGCTGGCCGCGGCCCAGGACCAGGACCTGACTCCCGTACTGGCGCAGGCGCGGCTGGAAGGCGACGAGCTGATCCTGAGCTGGCCGGGCCACGACGAGTTCACCAAGCACGTCCCGATGAGCGGGCGTCCGGGCGCGGCGCCCGGACCGGCCGCGGGCACCGGCGAGGGTGCGGCTCCGGACGCGACGTCCGGAGCGGACGCGGGCACGGGCGAGGGTGCGGACGCGACGCCCGGACCGGACGCGGACGCGGGTGCGGCTCCGGACGCAACTCCGGGCGGTACGCCCGGACCGGACGCCGGCGCTCCGCGTGAAGGAGGTGCGCGATGAGTGATGCCGCCGCGCTGCCCGGGCAGCCCCGGGGCGGGGTCCTCTCCGGCCCCGCGACCGCCCGAGCCGTCAACGTCCTCGCGCCGAATCCGTCCGCGATGACGCTCGACGGCACCAACACCTGGATCGTCTCCGAGCCCGACTCCGACCTCGCCGTCGTCGTCGACCCGGGACCGCTCGACGACGGCCACCTGACGCATGTGATCGAGACCACGACGAAGCTCGGCAAGCGGGTCGCGCTCACCCTGCTGACGCACGGTCACCCCGACCACGCCGAGGGCGCGGGCAGGTTCGCCGAGCTGACGGGGACGCATGTACGGGCCCTGGACCCGGCTCTGCGACTGGGCGACGAGGGGCTGACCGCCGGCGACGTCATCACCGTCGGCGGTCTGGAGATGCGGGTCGTGCCGACGCCCGGCCACACCGCGGACTCGCTCTCGTTCCATCTCCCCGCCGACCGGGCCGTCCTGACGGGCGACACGATCCTCGGGCGGGGCACGACGATCGTCGCCCACCCCGACGGGCGGCTCGGCGACTATCTCGACTCGCTGCGCCGGCTGCGCTCGCTCACGGTCGACGACGGGGTCCACACGGTGCTGCCGGGTCACGGGCCGGTCCTGGAGGACGCGCAGGGCGCGGTGGAGTTCTACCTCGCGCACCGAGCCAACCGGCTCGCCCAGGTGGAGACGGCGGTCGAGAGCGGCCACCGGACCCCCTCGGAGGTCGTCGCCCATGTGTACGCGGACGTGGACCGCTCGCTCTGGCCGGCAGCGGAGCTGTCCGTACGGGCTCAGCTGGAGTACCTGCGGGAGCACGGCCTGATCTGACCCCCACCCTCGAGGGTTCGCGGTTCGTGTCTTACGCTCCGCTTACTTCGCCTACAGCCGACCGTAGTCCTCGGGGGGAACACTCATGTTCGTCATAGCCATCCTGCTGCTCATCGCGGCAGTGGTGCTCTTCTTCGTCGCCCGCTCCAACGACTCGAAGGGGCTGAAGCTCGGCGCGCTCGGCGCCGTCATCGCGGGTGCCTTCTCGCTGATCGCCAGCATGACGTACGTGGTCAGCGCGTACGAGGTCGGCGTCCCGGTCGCGTTCGGCAAGGTGGGCGAGCCGATGACCTCGGGCATGCACGTCAAGTCGCCGTTCACCGACGTCACGACCTTCTCCACCCGCCCCGTCGACCTCAACCTCTCCGACCGTGACGTGGTCGAGGTCCGCTCTTCGCAGGGTGGCGTGATGGAGGTGGAGGTGACCGTGAAGTGGGCGGTCACGCCGGCCAAGTCGGTCGAGCTGTACCGGCTCGCCGGCAGCGAGGAGTCCATCCAGCAGCGCCTGGTCTACCCGGACAGCCGGGAGATCGTCCGCAACGTCTTCGCCCGCTACACGAGCGAGCAGGGCTACGCCACGGACCGCGAGAAGATCAACGCCGAGATCGGCACCCTCATCAAGGAGCGGCTGGCCCCGCGCGGGATCGACGTCACGGCCGTCAACCTGCGCAACGTGAAGCCCTCGAAGGCCCTTCAGGACCAGATCGACCGCAAGATCCAGCAGCAGCAGGCGACCGAGCGCGCCACGGAGGCCGCCCGCACGGCGAAGGCCGAGGCCGACCGGCGCCGTATCGAGGCCGAGGGCATCGCCCGCGCCAACAAGATCCTCAACGAGTCGCTGACCGACAAGGTCCTGATGAACCAGTGCATCGACGCGTACAAGGAGGCCGCGGCGAAGAACCCGGTGTACGCGGTTCCGTGCGGCGCCGCGGGCGGCAACCCGCTGATCGTCGACGGCACGAAGCGGTAGTCACCCCTGGCACGCGAGAAGGCCGCCCGGTCCACGACCGGGCGGCCTTCCTCGTACGTACGGAACCGCTTACCGCGAACGCTTCGCGAGGCGCTCCACGTCCAGCAGGATCACGGCGCGGGCCTCCAGGCGCAGCCAGCCGCGCTGGGCGAAGTCCGCCAGGGCCTTGTTGACCGTCTCGCGGGAGGCGCCGACCAGCTGGGCCAGTTCCTCCTGGGTGAGGTCGTGGACGACGTGGATGCCCTCCTCGGACTGCACGCCGAAGCGGCGCGACAGGTCGAGGAGCGCGCGGGCGACACGGCCCGGCACGTCGGAGAAGACCAGGTCGGACATCTGGTCGTTGGTCTTGCGCAGTCGGCGGGCGACCGCGCGCAGCAGGGCGGTGGCCACCTCGGGGCGGGCGTTCAGCCAGGGCTGGAGGTCGCCGTGGCCGAGGCCCAGCAGCTTGACCTCGGTCAGCGCGGTCGCCGTGGCGGTGCGCGGGCCGGGGTCGAAGAGGGACAGCTCGCCGATCAGCTCGCCGGGGCCGAGGACCGCCAGCATGTTCTCCCGGCCGTCGGGCGAGGTGCGGTGGAGCTTCACCTTGCCCTCGGTCACCACGTACAGGCGGTCGCCGGGGTCGCCCTCGTGGAAGAGCGCGTCGCCACGGGCGAGCGTCGCTTCACTCATCGAGGCGCGCAGCTCCGCGGCCTGCTCGTCATCGAGCGCCGCAAAGAGCGGGGCGCGCCGCAGAACGTCGTCCACGAGTTCTCTCCTATGTCGACCTGCTCAGGGGACCTTGATCCCATGATGCCGGACGCACAAAACAGTGCGATCAATCACAACAAGTTTGACGTACCGAACCACCCCTCCGTACGTCAGGGCCCCGATTGGGTCGTGATCGGTCGTGCCCAGGGCGGATGTCGGTGGTGGCCCTTAGGCTGGCCGAGTGTCCAACTCGCCGGTGAGAGCGCAGGCCAAGGGGGCTGGAAGAGTGTCCGCCAAGGGTAATTCCGCTGTGGGCGAACAGGGTACGTCGAAACGGGCGAATGCGACAAAACGCCCGACGAAGGCGCCCTCCAAGGCCGCTTCGAAGACGGCGAAGCCCGCGGAGAAGGCCGCCGCGAAGACGACGAAAGCCGCCGCGAAGACGACGAAAGCCGCCGCGAGAGCCGCGAAAGCGGAATCCCGGCTCGGCATGGTCCGTCGGGCCCGGAAGATCAACCGGGAGCTGGCCGAGGTCTTCCCGTACGCCCACCCCGAGCTGGACTTCCGGAACCCCTTCGAGCTGCTCGTCGCCACGGTCCTCTCCGCCCAGACCACCGACCTGCGGGTCAACCAGACCACCCCCGCGCTCTTCGCGGCGTACCCGACCCCCGAGGACCTGGCCGCCGCCGTCCCCGAGGAGGTCGAGGAGCTGATCCGGCCCACCGGCTTCTTCCGCGCCAAGACCAAGTCGATCATGGGTCTCGCCGCGGCGCTCCGGGACGACTTCGGGGGCGAGGTCCCCGGCCGCCTCGACGACCTGGTGAAACTGCCCGGAGTGGGCCGTAAGACCGCCTTCGTCGTCCTCGGCAACGCCTTCGGCGTGCCGGGCATCACCGTCGACACCCACTTCATGCGTCTCGCCCGCCGCTGGAAGTGGACCGAGAGCGACGACCCGGTCAAGATCGAGGCCGAGATCGCCGAGATCTTCCCGAAGAGCGAGTGGACCATGCTCTCGCACCGGGTGATCTTCCACGGCCGCCGGATCTGCCACGCCCGCAAGCCCGCCTGCGGCGCCTGCCCGATCGCCCCGCTCTGCCCGGCGTACGGAGAGGGCGAGACCGACCCGGAGAAGGCGCGGAAGCTCCTGAAGTACGAGAAGGGCGGCTTCCCCGGCCAGCGCCTCAACCCGCCCCCGGACTATCCGGGCCGCCCGGCCGCACCCGCCCCCGGCGTCGCCCCGGGAGCCGAGTGAGCCCAGCGGGCGGAGGGGTCCGAGCGGAGCCCGGGGCTCCGAAGGATCCGATCCATGAGGGAACGAACCCACACACCGATCGCGTTGTGAACCACGGGGGTGCCTATGACGCGCACTGAAGAGACCGAAGCACACACCGGGGAGACGACCCACGGCGTCGGGACCGGCGGTCTGCTCAGCCGGGACGGCCTGCCGGACTGGCTCGCCCCCGTCGACCGCGCCGCGCGTGGCGTCGAGCCGGAGCAGCTCAGCCGCTTCCTGCCGCCCGCCAGCGGCGCCGGCCGCCAGTCCGCGGTCCTCATCCTCTTCGGCGAGGGCGAGCGCGGCCCCGAGCTTCTGCTCATGGAGCGCTCGGGCTCCCTGCGCTCGCATGCCGGCCAGCCCTCCTTCCCCGGTGGCGCCCTCGACCCCGAGGACGGCGCCCCGGCCGACGGCGGCCTCCTGCGGGCAGCGCTGCGCGAGGCCGAGGAGGAGACCGGACTCGACCCCTCCGGCGTCCAGCTCTTCGGCGTGCTGCCCCAGCTCTACATCCCGGTCAGCGGCTTCGTCGTCACCCCCGTGCTCGGCTGGTGGCGCACCCCCACCCCGGTCGGGGTGGTCGACCCCGCCGAGACCGCCCGGGTCTTCACCGTCCCCGTGGCGGATCTCACGGACCCCGCGAACCGCGCGACGACCGTCCATCCCAGCGGCCACGAGGGCCCCGGGTTCCTTGTCGCATCCGCCCTGGTCTGGGGTTTTACCGCCGGAGTGATCGACCGGCTGCTCCACTACGCGGGCTGGGAGAGGCCGTGGGACCGGGCCAAGAAGGTCCCGCTCGACTGGCGCTCATGACAGGCTGACCTCCGGGCCGGGGCGACCGAAGACGAATCTGCGAGGCTATTGACGGTGAACGTGCTGGACATCCTGCTGCTGCTCGCCGCCGTGTGGTTCGCGATCATCGGCTACCGCCAGGGCTTCGTGGTCGGCGTCCTGTCGGTCATCGGCTTCCTCGGCGGCGGCCTCGTCGCCGTTCTGCTGCTCCCGGTCGTCTGGGACTGGCTGACGAACAAGTCCGAGGTCTCCACCACGGCGACGGTCGTCTTCGTGATCGTGGTGATCGTCTGCGCCTCGGTCGGCCAGGCCTTCACGACCCACCTCGGGAACAAGCTGCGCCGGCACATCACCTGGTCACCGGCGCGCGCCCTGGACGCCACCGGCGGCGCGCTGGTCAACGTCGTCGCGATGCTCCTGGTCGCCTGGCTGCTCGGCTCCATCATCGGCCAGACCTCGATGCCCACGGTGGGCAAGGAGGTGCGCGACTCCAAGGTGCTCCTCGGAGTCGAGCGGGTGATCCCCCATCAGGTGTCCAGCTGGTTCACGAACTTCACCTCCACCCTCGCCCAGAACGGCTTCCCGCAGGTCTTCAGCCCGTTCGCCAACGAGCCCATCACGGAGGTCCGGCCCCCGGACCCGGCGCTCGCCGGCAGCCCGGTCGCGGCCCGCGCCCAGCGCTCCATCGTCAAGGTCGTCGGTACGGCGCCGAGCTGCGGCAAGGTCCTGGAGGGCACCGGCTTCGTCTTCTCCGACCGCCGCGTGATGACCAACGCCCATGTCGTCGGAGGCGTCGACGAGCCCACGGTCCAGATCGGCGGCGAGGGCAAGCTGTACGACGCGAAGGTCGTCCTCTACGACTGGGCGCGCGACATCGCCGTACTGGACGTGCCGGATCTCGACGCCGAGCCCCTGCAGTTCACCGACTCGGACGCCCGCAGCGGCGACAACGCGATCGTCGCGGGCTTCCCCGAGAACGGCTCGTACGACGTGCGCTCGGCGCGCGTCCGGGGCCGTATCAGCGCCAAGGGCCCGGACATCTACCACCGCGGCGAGGTCCGCAGGGATGTCTACTCCCTGTACGCGACGGTCCGCCAGGGCAACTCCGGAGGCCCGCTCCTCACCGCCGACGGCAAGGTGTCCGGCGTGATCTTCGCCCGTTCCCTCGACGACGCGAACACCGGCTACGCACTGACGGTCGACGAGATCCAGGACGACATCGTCCAGGGCCGTGCGGCCAACCAGCAGGTGGACAGCCAGGGGTGCGCGCTGTAGCCGAACGGGCGATCGCGGTCAGTCCCGGGTATGCCTGAGCCTCGCCGAGACCCAGCGGGCCCGGCGGCGCAGGATGCGCGGGATCCCCATCCCCTGCACGGGATGCGAGCGTCCCTGCTCCTGCGGGCCACCCCTTTCGCGGGAGCTCGACCCAGCGGTCGAGCGGCGGTTGCGTGCTGTGTCACCGTAGTCGTGCGTCCAGCCCATACCCCGACGTCTGCCCGTGGCCCAAGGTCGGTAACCGCCCAGGGGCCCGCCAATTGGAGTATGTCTCGGGCACATGGCCGTTCGTAGAACGGGAGTCCGGTCAGCGATCGGGCTCGGGGTCCTTGAGCCAGTTGATGAGCTCCGTGGAGAACGCCACCGGGTCCTCCTCGTGCGGGAAGTGCCCCAGGCCGTCGAAGAGTCGCCAGCGGTAGGGCGCCTCCACGTACTCGCCGGAGCCCGCCGCGCTGCGCGTGCGCATCGCCGGGTCCATCGAGCCGTGAAGGTGCAGGGTGGGTACCCGCACCGGGCGCTTCATACGCCGGTTGAACTGGATTCCGTCCGGCCGTGCCAGGGACCGCACCATCCACCGGTACGGCTCGATCGAGCAGTGCGCGGTCGACGGGATGCACATCGCCCGCCGGTACACCGCGATCGCGTCCTCGTCCGGCAGCCCGGGGCCCGACCAGTCCTCGATCAGCTTCCCCACCAGGGCCCCCTCGTCCGCGACGAGCTGACGCTCCGGCAGCCACGGGCGCTGGAAGCCCCATACGTACGAACCGGCCCGCGACTGCGAGAGGTCGGAGAGCATCGCCGAGCGCCAGCGGCGCGGGTGCGGCATCGAGGAGACCGCGAGTCGGCGGACCAGCTTCGGCCGCATGACGGCCGCGGTCCAGGCGAGATAGCCGCCCAGGTCGTGGCCGACCAGCGCCGCGTCCGGCTCGCCGAGGGAGCGGATGACGCCGGTGATGTCGAGGGCCAGGTTGGCGGGGTCGTAACCCCGGGGCGTACGGTCGCTGCCGCCCACGCCCCGCAGGTCCATCGCCACGGCCCGGAAGCCCGCGTCGGCGAGAGCAGGCAGCTGATGGCGCCAGGTCCACCAGAACTGCGGGAAGCCGTGCAGCAGCAGCACGAGCGGCCCGTCGCCCATCTCGGCGATGTGGAAGCGCGCGCCATTGGCGGCCACGTCGCGATGGGTCCAGGGGCCGTCGATCCGTACGGGACTGCCGTTGCCGCTGCCGTTGCTGCTCTCAGGGACGGTCATGCAGACGAGCGTCCCACAGCCGCGGCCTTGTCCTGGACCGCGCCCGGCAGCGCCGCCCGAACGGGGCGGGGGTGCGGCTTGGCGTTCTGCAGCACCGAGGCGGTCTGCTTGGCCGAGGCGATGGACTTCTCCGGCGGCTTGACCTTCTTGAACTTGGCGTAGGCGAGCAGCCCGAGCAGCCCCGCCAGCAGCACGTTCGCCGCGAAGGAGAGCAGGAAGCACCAGGCCAGGTTCCAGCCGCCCTCGCCGTTGTGGCCGCCGGTCCAGGTGTTGATGCCGTAGGCGAGCGCGAAGCTCAGCATCGGCAGCGAGAACAGGAGCACGGTCGCCGCGGCCACGCCGGCCGCGCCACCGATGGCGCCGCGCTTGACGTCCTGCCGGATCTCCGCCTTGGCCAGGGCGATCTCGTCGTGCACCAGCGCGGACATCTCGGCGGTCGCCGAGGCGACCAGCTGACCGAGGCTGCGCTCGGTTCCGTTGACCGGGTCGCTCATCGCTGCTCCCTCTTCTCTTCTAAGGTCCGACCTCAGATCATGCCGGACTGTCGCCGCCATCGCGCGATGCCCCCGCCAGTTGGGCGCGCTTGCGATGCTCCGCGGCCTTCTTCTCGTAGATCTCGGCCATGCGGAGGTGGTACTCCGGGTTGTCCTGCTCGTACACGTCGGGGATGCCGTCCTCGTCCTCGTCGCGCTCCTCGTCCGCCAGCAGGGCCTGATACGTCCGTACCCGCAGCTTGAGCAGGACCGTCGCGAGCACGGCCGCTATCCCCGAGCCGATCAGGACGGCCGTCTTGACCTCGCCGGTCAGGGCCGCGTCGCCCTCGAAGGCCAGCTCGGCGATGAGCAGCGAGACGGTGAAGCCGATGCCGGCGAGCGAGGCGACGGCGAAGACGTCACCCCAGGCCAGGTCCTTGTTGAGCTCCGCCCTGGTGAAGCGGGCGGCCAGCCAGGTGCCGCCGAAGATGCCGATCGTCTTGCCGACGACCAGGCCGAGCACGACACCGAGGGTGACCGGCTGGGTGAAGACCGCGCCGATCGCCCCGCCGGTGACGCTGACACCGGCCGAGAACAGCGCGAAGAGGGGAACGGCGATCCCGGCGGAGAGCGGCCGGACCAGGTGCTCGATGTGCTCGCCGGGCGAGTGCTCCTCGCCCTCGCGCCTGGTGCAGCGCAGCATCAGGCCCATCGCGACGCCCGCGATGGTGGCGTGGACGCCGCTGTTGTACATCAGGCCCCAGATCACCAGGGCGAGCGGGACGTAGACGTACCAGCCGCGGACGCCCTTGCGCAGGAGCAGCCAGAAGACGGCGAGGCCGACGACGGCGCCGCCGAGCGCGGCGAAGTTCAGGTCGCTGGTGAAGAAGACCGCGATGATCAGGATCGCCAACAGGTCGTCGACGACGGCGAGCGTGAGCAGGAACGCCCGGAGCGCGGAGGGCAGCGAGGTGCCGATGACGGCGAGGACCGCGAGCGCGAAGGCGATGTCCGTCGCGGTCGGCACGGCCCAGCCGTCCATCGAGCCGCCGCCGATGGCATTGGTCAGGGCGTAGACGAGCGCGGGCACGGCCATGCCGCAGATGGCGGCGATCACCGGGAGCGCGGCGGCCTTGGGGTCGCGCAGCTCGCCGGCGACGAGCTCGCGCTTGAGCTCGATGCCTGCGACGAAGAAGAAGATCGCGAGGAGGCCGTCGGCCGCCCAGTGCTGGATGGAGAGGTCGAGCCCGAGGGCGGCGGGGCCTATGTGGAAGTCCCGTACGGTCGCGTAGCTGTCGCTGAGGGGCGTGTTCGCCCAGACGAGTGCGACGACGGCGGCCACCAGCAGGAGCACGCCACCGACGGTCTCGGCGCGCAGGGCGTCGGCGACGAACTGTCGCTCGGGCAGTGACAGGCGTCCGAGGAAGGTCCGGCGGGTGGGGGTGGGCGCGGGCACGGTGGGCAACCTCCGGTCGGTTTGGGCAGGGCGAAGCACATGCCGACCAGACTTCCCGGCGCACCTAGGTATTTCTGTCGCGTCTCTGACGCGATCTTTACTTTACCTAACAAGCTGGGAATGTGTCCGGTGATCGTCACTTTAGGTGGATATGAACAAAGGCGCCCACCCCAGATGACCTGGAGTGGGCGCCCGAACGAGCCGTGAGGCGTCAGTCCTCGCTGGATGCCGCCGGCAGCTTCGTCTGGATGAGGTCCATGACGGACGAGTCCGTCAGCGTCGTGACGTCTCCCAGCTCCCGGTTCTCCGCCACGTCCCGCAGCAGCCGCCGCATGATCTTCCCGGACCGCGTCTTCGGCAGCTCCGCCACCGGCAGCACGCGCTTCGGCTTCGCGATCGGGCCGAGCGTCGTGCCGACGTGGTTGCGCAGCTCCGCGACGAGCCCCTCGTCCTCGCTGGCCGTGCCCCGCAGGATCACGAAGGCGACGATCGCCTGGCCGGTCGTCTCGTCGGCCGCGCCGACCACCGCCGCCTCGGCGACGGCCGGGTGCGAGACGAGGGCGGACTCGACCTCGGTGGTGGAGATGTTGTGGCCGGAGACGAGCATGACGTCGTCGACCCGGCCGAGCAGCCAGATGTCGCCGTCCTCGTCCTTCTTCGCGCCGTCGCCGGCGAAGTACTTGCCCTCGAAGCGCGACCAGTACGTGTCGAGGAAGCGCTGGTCGTCCCCCCAGATGGTGCGCAGCATCGACGGCCACGGCTCGGTCAGGACCAGGTAGCCGCCGCCTCCGTTCGGCACCTCGTTCGCCTCGTCGTCGACGACGGTGGCGGAGATGCCCGGGAGCGGGCGCTGGGCCGAGCCCGGCTTGGTCTCGGTGACGCCCGGGAGCGGCGAGATCATCATCGCGCCGGTCTCGGTCTGCCACCAGGTGTCCACGATCGGGGTCTTGCCGGCGCCGATGTGCTCGCGGTACCAGATCCACGCCTCGGGGTTGATCGGCTCGCCGACCGAGCCGAGGACGCGCAGCGACGACAGGTCGAACTTCGCGGGGATGTCGTCGCCCCACTTCATGAACGTACGGATCGCGGTCGGCGCCGTGTAGAGGATGGTGACGCCGTACTTCTGGACGATCTCCCAGAACCGGCCCTGGTGCGGGGTGTCCGGGGTGCCCTCGTACATGACCTGCGTCGCGCCGTTGGCCAGCGGTCCGTAGGTGATGTACGAGTGGCCCGTCACCCAGCCGATGTCGGCGGTGCACCAGTAGACGTCGGTCTCCGGCTTGAGGTCGAAGACGGCGTGGTGGGTGTAGGCCGCCTGCGTGAGGTAGCCGCCGGAGGTGTGCAGGATGCCCTTGGGCTTCCCCGTCGTACCGGAGGTGTAGAGGATGAAGAGCGGGTGCTCGGCCTCGAACGCCTCGGGGGTGTGCTCGGCGGACTGGCGGGCGACGATGTCGTCCCACCACACGTCCCGGCCCTCGGTCCACGCCACGTCCTGGCCCGTGCGGCGTACGACGAGGACCTTGCTCACCCGGTCGACGCGGCCGAGGGCCTCGTCGACGGCGGGCTTGAGGGCGCTGGGCTTGCCACGGCGGTAGCCGCCGTCGGCGGTGATCACCAGCTTGGCGTCGGCGTCCTCGATGCGGGTGGCGATGGCGTCGGCGGAGAAGCCGCCGAAGACCACGGAGTGCGCGGCGCCGATGCGGGCGCAGGCCAGCATCGAGACGACGGCCTCGGGGATCATCGGGAGGTAGATCGCCACCCGGTCGCCCTTGGTGACGCCCAGCTCGGTCAGGGCGTTGGCGGCCCGGGAGACCTCGTCCTTGAGCTCGGCGTAGGTGATGGCGCGGCTGTCGCCCGGCTCCCCCTCGAAGTGGATGGCGACCCGGTCGCCGTTCCCGGCCTCGACGTGCCGGTCGACGCAGTTGTACGCCACGTTGAGGCTGCCGTCGGCGAACCACTTGGCGAACGGCGGGTTCGACCAGTCGAGGGTCTCGGTCGGCTCGGTGGCCCAGGTGAGCCGCTTCGCCTGCTCGGCCCAGAAGCCAAGCCTGTCCGCCGCGGCCTGCTCGTACGCCTCCGCCGTCACGTTGGCGTGCGCGGCCAGCTCGGCCGGCGGCGCGAACCTCCGCTCTTCCTTGAGCAGGTTGGCCAGGCTTTCGTTGCTCACGACATCTCCCTTTCCCAGGGCGTCCCATGTGCCTATGTATCCCGTGTCATAGCTCATCAGTCAGATGCCCGGGTGACAAGAGTCTCCAGGAAATTGGTTTAGACCTATGAGTGACGGGCGTGCGGTGGCCCCTCCCTCCCGAGCGGTGGGAAGAAGGGGCCACACACTCTCACGGACGCCCGGACGGGAAGGTTCAGGACGCGCGGGCTTCCGCCCGCTCCGCGATCATGGTCGGCGGGACCCGGTCGAAGACGTCGTCGTAGCGATGCTGCTCGTCCGGCCCGTCCAGCAGATACGCCTGGGCCTCACCCACGTGGAAGTACATCCCGTGCAGCGTGAGCGTCCCGTCGGCGAGCCGCCGCGCCACCGCGTCGTACGCCCGCAGATGCTCCAACTGCTGGACCACATTGGTCAGACAGAGCTGCTCGACCGCGTCCGCCGGCAGCCTCCCGGAGATCCGCGCCCAGGCGTGTCTGCGACTCGCCATCCGCTCCAGACTGGGCAGTCCGTGCCGCAGCCAGCGCCGCAACGGGGTCGGCGGGTCGTCCGGCGTGCTGCCGAGCAGGGCCTGCATCGCGCCGCAGCCGGAGTGCCCGCAGACGGTGATCGACTGCACCCGCAGGACTTCCACCGCGTACTCGATCGCCGCCGCCACCGAGTCGTCCCCGTGCTCCTCACCGGGCAGCGGAACGAGATTGCCCACGTTCCGTACGGTGAAGAGGTCACCGGGGCCGCTGGAGGTGATCATGCTGGTCACGAGGCGGGAGTCGGCGCAGGTGAGGAAGAGCTGGGAAGGGCTCTGGCCCTCGCGCGCGAGGCGCGCCAGCTCGTCGCGCACCAGCGGCGCCGTGTTGCGCTGGAACTTTCCGATGCCGCTCGCCAGCTGATGCCCGGTCGCGCGGCGCGTCTCGTCGGCCGGCGGGTGCTGGCCGCAGTGGTGGTTGCGCCAGGGCGTCCAGGGGCGGCAGCAGGCGTGGGACTCGGAGGTCGGTTCGGTGATCCGGGCGCCGGAGGGGCCGGTGATCTCCACCGCGCCGCCGTGCCGCACATAGCCCGACTGCCAGTCGTGCAACGTCTCGTACGCGGCGTGGTCCATGAAGGACCCGTCCAGTTCGACGACCACTCGGCCTCCCGGGGGTAGTTGGTGCAGGGCCCGGCTCAGCCGGGGTACGGCGAGGAAGGTCAACTGTCCGCGGACGCGGACCAGGTGGCGGCCGGCGTGCTCCTCACGGGTGATGCGGGTCTTGGCGAGGCGGTGCATCGCCACCGCGACGGCCACCGCGATCCCGAGCGCGACGCCCTCCAGGATGCCGATGAGCACGACACCGCTCAGCGTCACCGCGTACACGAGGACCTCGCGGTGCCGGGTGACACTGCGGATGTGGGTGATGCTCACCATCTGGAAGCCGACCACCATCACGAGCGCGGCGAGCGCGGCCAGCGGAATCAGGTCGAGTGCGGGGACGAGGAACAGCGCGGCCAGCACGATCCACAGGCCGTGCAGCATCGTGGAGTTCCGGCTCACCGCGCCCGCGGAGACATTGGCGACGCTGCGCACCGCGACGCCCGCCACCGGAAGCCCGCCGAGCGCGCCGGAGACGACGTTGGCCGCTCCCTGGCCCGCCAGTTCCCGGTCGAGACGGGAGCGGGGCACGCTGAACCCGTGGTCGGCGCGGGCGGCCACCAGCTTGTCGACGGCGACTGCGGACAGCAGCGACTGCACGCTGGTGACCAGCGTGATGGTGAGGACGCCGGCCGCGATGCCGAGAACCGGTCCCTCCGGCAGCCCGGGCAGGGCGTGGCTGCTCCAGGAGGGCAGGTCGACGCGGGGGACGGCGAGCCCGGCGAGCGCCGCAAGGGCCGTCGCCGCGGCCACGGCGACGAGGGCCCCCGGGATCCTCCGTACGAACCGGCCGGCGCGCCCGGGCAGCCGGGGCCAGAGCAGCAGGACGGCGACCGTCAGGGCGCTGATGAGCAGTGCGGTCGGATGGAGCTCGGCCAACTGGGCGGGCAGCCCGAGGACGTTGTCCACGGCGGAGCTCTGCGGGGTGCCGCCGAGGACGATGTGGAGTTGGGCGAGCGCGATGGTCACACCGATGCCGGCGAGCATCCCGTGCACGATCGCGGGGGAGACCGCGAGGGCGGAGCGGGCCACTCGCAGGGCGGCGAGGCCGAGTTGGGCGAGTCCCGCGAGGACGGTGATGGCGCAGGTGGTGCGCCAGCCGTACCGCTGGATCAGCTCGGCGGTGACGACCGTGAGGCCCGCGGCGGGGCCGCTGACCTGGAGCGGCGCCCCGCCGATCCGGCCGGCGACGATGCCGCCGACGGCGGCCGCCACGAGGCCGGCCTGGAGCGGAGCTCCGGTGGCGAGCGCGATGCCGAGGGAGAGCGGCAGCGCGATCAGGAAGACGGAGATCGATGCGGACACGTCGGCGCCCGCGATACGGAAGCGGCGCCCGCCGGGGGGCGGGCTGTGCGGCCGATGGGTGGGCGTACGTCGGATGGGTGTGAGCACGGTCATTGGTTCCCGTCTCCTCCGGGGCGGCGCGGTCGCGGCTCGTGCGGGACGAACGTGGGGTCGCGGCCGTGGGTCACGGCGTGCAGCGGCGGGATTCCGAGCGCGGATCCTCATCACGAGTATCAACACTCAGTAAACGGATCGTAATGCAGAGTAAAGACTGCGGCACTATTTTCGGGGCAAACGGGGCAATGATTCACCGGTTCCGGTGATTAGTCATCAGAGTTCAGCTTGTCGTTTCATCTTTCCGGCGGTCGTGGTGCGACGTTGACGCCGCTCGCATCGAACCCGAGGAGAGGTGGGCGGATGACAGCCGCCGGGAGAAGGACCACTGCCCGCACCAGGACGCTCGCCGTCGGCGCTCTCGCCGCCGCACTGATCACCGGACTCGCCGGCTGCTCGGACTCGGGCAAGCCGACTTCGAGTCAGGGCGCGCCGGGCGCCAAGGAGCGCCCCGCCGCGGCCCCGCAGAACGCGGTGCGCATGATCGGCGACGGCTCCACCGCCTTCACCGGCACCCAGCCGAACCAGCCGGTCTGGAAGAAGCTGAAGCAGGGCGAACAGCCCCCGCAGTTCGTGGTCTTCTCGTGGGACGGCGCGGGCGAGGACAGCCAGAAGCTCTTCTCCCACTTCCGCGAGGTGGGCAAGAAGTACGACGCGACGATGACGTACTTCCTCAGCGGCGTCTATCTGCTGCCCGAGGAGAAGCGCAAGCTCTACGACCCGCCGCAGCACAACGCCGGCAGCTCGGAGATCGGCTTCAACGACACCGAGGGCATCCGCGCCACGGTCCGCGAGCTGCGCGGGGCCTGGCAGGAGGGCAACGAGGTCGGCACGCACTTCAACGGCCACTTCTGCGGGCCGGAGAGCGGTGTCGGCAACTGGTCGGTCGAGGACTGGAAGAGCGAGATCCGCCAGGCCAAGTCCTTCGTGAAGAACTGGAAGACGAACGCCGGCCTGACCGCCGAGCAGCCGCTCCCCTTCGACTACGACAAGGAGCTGGTCGGCGCCCGCACCCCGTGCCTGGAGGGCCGCGAGAACTTCGTCAAGGCCGCGTCCGAGCTGGGCTTCCGCTACGACACCAGCGGCGTCAACGACCAGATCTGGCCCGAGAAGGACCACGGCCTGTGGGACCTGTCGATGCACCTGGTCCCGATGCCCGGCCGCGCGTTCCAGACGCTCTCCATGGACTACAACTTCATGGTCAACCAGTCGGGCACCAAGACCCAGGGCGACCCGGCCATGCACGAGTACTGGGGCGACCAGATGCGTGACGGCCTCGTGCAGGCCTTCAACCGCTCGTACCACGGCAACCGGGCTCCCGTGATCATCGGCAACCACTTCGAGTCCTGGAACGGCGGCACGTACATGCGCGCCGTCGAGGAGACCATCGCCACGGTCTGCGTCCAGAAGGACGTGAAGTGCGTGTCCTTCCGTCAGCTCGCGGACTGGCTGGACGCCCAGGACCCGGCGGTGATCGCGAAGATGCGGACCCTGAAGGTCGGCGAGGCCCCGAAGGGCGGCTGGGAGACCTTCCTGGCCTCCCGCCCCCTGACGTCGTCCTCACCGGCACTCAAGCAGCCCGAACGCCCCTGACGGTACTGATGGCGCCTCAGCTGGGCTGGGGTACGAGCAGTGCCTCGGCCTCAGCTGGGCTGGGGTACGGGCAGCGTCTCGGCCTCAGCTGGGCTGGGGTACGGCGTGTCGTTCGTCGAGTACGAAGCCGGGGTCGACCTGCGCCGCCAGGTCGGCCCCGGCTCCTCCTCTGTCCGCACTCCTCGCGACACTCGGCGCCGGGGCGCCTCGCAGGCTTCGGAGTGCCGCGCCGGCCTCCGGCCGTCGGTCGTGGGCGCGGTCAGCTGGGCTGGGGTACGGCGTGTCGTTCGTCGAGTACGAACCCGGGGTCGACCTGCGCCGCCAGGTCGGCCCCGGTCTTCGCGTTGCCCCAGCTCTCCGCGTTGCGGAGGTGGAAGTGGACCATCTGGCGCGTGTAGCGCTCCCAGTCGCGGTGGGCGTACGAGTCGTCCGCCGCGTTCTGGAGGGCCTGGAGCGCCATCCGGTTGTCCGCCTCCAGGAGTTCGAAGCGGGACGGGCGGCCCTTCTCCATCCCCCGGACCCAGTCCGAGTGGCCGACCGTCACCAGCAGGTCGTCCCCCACCTCGGCGCGCAGGAAGTCCACGTCGTCCCGCCCCTGCACCTTGTTGCCGACGACCTTGAGCGCGACGCCGAAGTCCCGTGCGTACTCCTTGTACTGGCGGTAGACCGAGACGCCCTTGCGGGTCGGCTCGGCGACCAGGAACGTCATGTCGAAGCGGGTGAACATCCCCGAGGCGAAGGAGTCCGAGCCGGCCGTCATGTCGACGACGACGTACTCGTCCTCCCCGTCGACCAGGTGGTTCAGGCACAGTTCCACCGCGCCGACCTTGGAGTGGTAGCAGGACACCCCGAGATCCGACTCGGTGAACGGCCCCGTCGCCATCAGCCGGATGTCGCCGTCGTCGAGTCGCACGGTCCGGGCGCACGCCTCGTACACCGGGTTGTCCTCGCGGACCCGCAGCAGCCGCGAGCCCTCCCCGGGCGGGGTCGTCTTGATCATCGTGTCGGCGGAGGCGATCCGCGGGTTGGAGCCCCGCAGGTATTCCTTGATCAGCGGCAGGTGCGCGCCCATCGCGGGCAGCGCCGCCGTCTCGGTCTCGTCGAGACCCAGTGCGGCCCCGAGATGCTGGTTGATGTCGGCGTCCACCGCTACGACGGGGGCTTCATTGGCGGCGAGGTGGCGGATGAAGAGCGAGGACAGCGTGGTCTTCCCGCTGCCGCCCTTCCCTACGAAAGCGATCTTCATGTTCACCTAGCGTAGTGCCATGATCGCGGCGTGTGGTCAAGGTGCGTGAAGAAGACCACTCCAACGTGGGGCGGCGGCCGCGGGCGCGTAGCCTCCCTACTTATGAGTACGCACGCCTCTGACCCCCTGGCCGCCCTCGGTTCCCTGCCGGGCGTCGCCGATTCGGTGGACTCCGTACGCAAGGCCGTCGACCGGGTCTACGGGCACCGCGTGATGCGGCGCCGCAGCAACGAGATCACCTCCGAGGCGGCCCTGCGCGGTGCGCGGGGGTCGGCGGCGCTCTCCGGCGCCGACTGGGCGCTGGAGGAAGTCCGCCGGCGGACCGACTTCGGCGGGGACGCCGAGGCGCGGACCGTGGGCGCGGCCCTGCGGCTGGGCGCCGAAGCCGGTCAGCTGCTCTCCATCTGGCGTCAGTCGCCGCTGCGGGTGCTGGCCCGGCTGCATCTGGTCGCGGTGGGCGACACCGCCGACTTCGGGGACTCCGTCGGCAGGCCCCGGCAGGCCGGTGAGGCGGTCGACGAGCCGTTGATCGAGGCGCCGCTGCCGGACCCGGCCGAGGTCGCCGGCCGGCTCGACGGACTCTCGGAGCTGATCATCGCGGGCGGTACGGCCCCGGCGCTGGTGACGGCCGCCGTGGTGCACGGCGAACTGCTGGCGCTGCGGCCCTTCACCTCGTACAACGGGCTGATCGCGCGGGCCGCCGAGCGGATCGTGCTGATCGGCAGCGGGCTCGACCCGAAGTCCATCTGCCCGGCCGAGGTGGGGCATGCCGAGCAGGGGCGCGCCGCGTACGTGGCGGCGTTCGACGGGTATCTCTCCGGGACTCCGGAGGGCATGGCCGCCTGGATCGCCCACTGCGGGCGGGCCGTGGAGCTGGGCGTCCGGGAGTCGACGGCGGTGTGTGAGGCGCTCCAGCGCGGCGCCGCGTAGTCCGTACGGCGCGAGGGTCTCTCGGAGACCCTCCATGATCTCGTAGGGGCTCGGGAATCTGCCCTGAACAGGGTTGCGGCGGGGCCCGCCCCGGGGGCCCCCCCGGGCCCCCCGCCCCGGGTACACAGCAGCCCCCCACGGGGCCCCCCAACCGGGGACCGGGACCCGCCCCGCGGGCGCGGGGCCCCGCA
>NZ_JBHWBS010000029.1:48282-74764 GCF_042735655.1 Streptomyces sp. NPDC059567
GGTCGCTGGGAGCCCCTCCATTTTCTCGTCGGGGCTGGGGAATCTGCCCTGACCTGGGTGGCGGCGGAACCTGACCTGGTACCGCCGCTGGCACTTCTGCCGAGTTACCAAGCGTCCTCGATATGTGCCCATCAGGCGGGGAACTTTGCCCGTCGCCTGGTGCGGCTGGCCCGTAATCGACGGGTCGACGTCGCGTGGGTGCTCAGCTTCTGTGCGTGGTCCGTGGGGCCTTCTTGCTCAACAGGTGATCCTCTCGGATGTCCTAGGTCTCGCGGGCCTGATTCCTTTCTACTCCTGTCGGATGGGATGCGAAAGTCCTGGCTGGACTTATTTACTTTCGTATCAAATCCGGGCAAAGCGATCGGCAAGGGCGGCCTGCCGCCGACGGTTGGCGTACCAGACGAGGCCGGCGGTCGCGGCGGCCGCGCCGACGGCGGCCGCCGCCACGAGCGCGGGGCGAGGCGGCATCCGGAACGCGGGCAGTCGCTGCTTGAGCCGGACCGGCTTCTCGAAGGCCAGGATCGGCCAGTCCCGGGTGGTGGCCTCACGGCGGAGCGTCCGGTCGGGGTTCACCGCGTAGGGGTGGCCCACGGCCTCCAGCATCGGCACGTCGGTCGCCGAGTCGCTGTACGCGTAGCAGCGCGAGAGGTCGTACCCCTCCGACTCGGCGAGCTCCCGGACCGCCTCCGCCTTGGTGGGCCCATAGGCGTAGTACTCCACCTCCCCGGTGAAGCAGCCGTCGTCGCCGACGACCATCCGGGTGGCGACGACCCGGTCGGCGCCCAGCATCTCGCCGATCGGCTCCACCACCTCGGCGCCCGAGGTCGAGACGATGACGACGTCACGGCCGGCGGCGTGGTGCTCCTCGATGAGCGAGGCCGCCTCGTCGTAGATGATCGGATCGATCAGCTCGTGCAGGGTCTCGGCGACAAGCTCCTTGACCTGCGCGACGTTCCAGCCTTTGCAGAGCGCGGAAAGATATTCGCGCATCCGCTCCATCTGATCGTGGTCGGCGCCGCCCACGAGGAAGACGAACTGGATGTAGGCCGTCCGTAGGACGGCGCGGCGGTTGATCAGTCCGCCTTGGTAGAAGGACTTGCTGAAGGTCAGCGTCGACGACTTCGCAATGACCGTCTTGTCCAGGTCAAAGAAGGCGGCTGTGCGCGGCAACGAGTGGTTTTCCACGAGGCGAGCATAGGTGCCCGCCATTCGGCGTACGCTCGGGCGTGTGGGTTTGCCTGAGAAGGCTCTCGGGTACACCATGGAAGTCACGGATCGTTCGCGACCGTGCTAACCCGGTCCGGCTCCTCCCCCCCCGAGTCGGCCGGAGAGACGACCCCCGCTCTCCCCCCCGGCGGGGGTCGTCGCATGTCCGGACGCGTTTTCGCCTGCTGGATCCTCATCTCTCCCCCTCCCGTCGGCCGTGTGGCCGCCGCTGCGTGATGACCTCGTTCCGTCACTCAGCGTAGCGGCGGGGCTGCTCTCCGGACATCCCTGGTATGGGGCACGGGGATATTCACAACCGGTGAGTTATCCACAGTTTTTGAGCAAGATCCACAAGATTTCCGGGATGGCGCCACGGTGATTCCCGCCGCGAACTCCGCGGTCGGAAGGAATCACCGATCTCGGCCGTGCGACCGGCGCGGACGGGATCACACGGACAGGGGGCGTCTGCTGTGGCGGGAATGTCGACTTTCAGAACTTTCGGGGGTTTCAGGGCCGCGCGGTCCACCGGCTCATCGGCAACGCCGGACGGGGGGAGGGCCGGCGGGGGACACCAGGCCGGGCCGTTGATCGTGACCGAGGACCTGGCGCTGCTCGACGACCTCTTGCGGCTGTGCGCCGCGGCGGGAGCCGAGCCCGAGGTGCACCACACGGTGCCGGACAACCGCACGAGCTGGGCCGACGCCCCGCTCGTCCTCGTCGGCGACGACGCGGCGGCGCGCTGCCGCGGGGCCGTGCGCAGGCCGGGCGTCATCCTCGTCGGCCGGGGCGCCGAGGGCCGTGAGGACCCCGAAGTGTGGCGGCGGGCCGTCGAGATCGGCGCCGACTGTGTGCTGCGGCTGCCGGACGCCGAGAGCCGGCTCGTCGACCGGATCGCCGACGCGGCCGAGGGCGCCGGGAAGCAGGCGTTGACCGTGGGCGTCATCGGTGGACGCGGCGGCGCCGGTGCCTCGACGCTGGCCTGCGCCCTCGCGCTGGCCGCCGCCAGGACCGGCCGGCGCACCCTGCTCGTGGACGGTGACCCGCTCGGCGGCGGACTCGACGTCCTGCTCGGCGGAGAGCGGGCCGAAGGCAGACGATGGCCCGACTTCGCCGCCTCCAAGGGACGGGTGGCCGGCGGCGCCCTGGAGGAGTCGCTGCCCTCGGTGCGCGGGCTCCGGGTGCTCAGTTGGGACCGGGGCGACTCGGTTCTCGTACCGCCCGAGGCGATGCGCTCGGTGCTGGCCGCGGCGCGCAGGCGCGGCGGGATCGTCGTGGTGGACCTGCCCCGCCGGGTCGACGCGGCGGTGACCGAGGCGCTGGCGCAGCTGGACCTCGGACTTCTCGTCGTCCCCGGCGAGTTGCGGGCCGTCGCGGCGGCGCAGCGGGTCGCCGCCCACGCGGGCCGGGTGGTGCGTGATCTGCGCGCGGTGGTGCGCGGTCCGTACGCTCCCGGACTCGACGAGCAGTGGGTCGCGGACGCGCTGCGGCTGCCGCTCGCCGGGGAACTGCCACACGATCCCGGCCTCCTGGCCGGCCTGGACGGCGGCGCGCCGCCGGGCGGCGAGGCGCGGGGTCCGCTCGGCCGCTTCTGTGCGGAGCTCTGGGCGCGCGCACTGGCCCCGGACGGGGCGTCATGAGCATCGGGGCGTCCACGGGCGGTGCGGGCGGTGGCGCGGGGCTGCTGGAGGCCGTGCGGCAGCGGCTCGCCGAAAGCGGCGCCGAGCCGACACCCGCACGGGTCGCGGCGGCGCTGCGGGCCCAGGGACGGCTGCTCGGGGACGCGGAAGTCCTGGGCGCGGCCGAGGCATTGCGGTGCGAACTGGTCGGCACAGGCCCGCTGGAGCCTCTGCTCGCCGATCCCGCCGTCACCGATGTGCTCGTCTCCGCACCCGACCGGGTCTGGGTCGACCGGGGCGCCGGTCTCGAACTCACCGACGTCCGCTTCGCGGACGCGCCGTCCGTACGCCGACTGGCGCAGCGGCTCGCGGCGGTGGCCGGCAGGCGCCTGGACGACGCCCGGCCCTGGGTGGACGCACGACTGCCCGACGGGACCCGGATGCACGCCGTACTGCCACCCGTGGCGGTCGGCTCGACCTGTCTGTCGCTGCGAGTGGTGCGGCCGCGTGCCTTCTCCGTGGGGGAGTTGACCGCGGCGGGCACGGTCCCGCCGGGCGGGGAGCGGATCCTGCGGGCGCTGATCGAGGCCCGGGTCTCCTATCTGATCTCCGGCGGCACGGGTTCGGGGAAGACGACGCTCCTGTCCACGCTTCTCGGTCTGGTCGGCGAGCGGGAGCGGATCGTCCTGGCCGAGGACTCGGCCGAACTGCGGCCCGACCACCCGCATGTGGTGCGCCTGGAGGCGCGCCCGGCGAACCAGGAGGGCGCCGGTCTGGTGACCCTGCGGGACCTGGTCCGGCAGGCGCTGCGGATGCGGCCCGACCGACTGGTGGTCGGCGAGGTCCGGGGCGGGGAGGCCGTCGATCTGCTGGCAGCCCTGAACACGGGCCATGAAGGCGGTTCGGGAACGCTCCACGCCAACACGGCGGCCGACGTGCCGGCCCGCCTCGAAGCCCTCGGGACGGCCGCCGGCCTCGACCGGGCGGCGCTGCACAGCCAGTTGGGCGCCGGACTCTCGGCGGTGCTGCATCTCGTACGGGACCGGGCGGGGCGACGGCGGATCGCCGAGATCCATGTCCTCGAAAGGGACCGGGAGGGGCTTGTGGTGACCGTGCCCGCGCTGCGCTGGGGAGCGGCCGGGTTCGAGCGCGACCGGGGCTGGGGGCGGCTGAGGTCGCTGATCGGGGGCGAGTGGTGAGCGGGGAGCAGTGGGTGCCGGTGCAGGGCGTGGCGGCGCTGTGCGCGGGGGTGGCGATCTGGCGGCTGGCCGAGCGGGAGCGGGGGTTGCGCAGGGCGCGGGTTCTGCTGGCCGACGGAGGTCCTCTGGGAGCCCTGGAGGCTCTGGGGGTTCCGGGGCGTGGGCGCGTGTCGTTTCGGGCTGTGGGCGAGCGGTGGTGGGCCGTGGTGCGGGCGCGGCGGGCCTGGTTGTGTCTGCCCGTCGCCGTGATGCTCGCGCTCCTCGGGGAGTCACCGCTGCCGTTGGCGGCGGGGGCGCTCGCGGTGCCGCTGGTGGGGCGCAGGCTGCATGCGGCGGCGCTCCGCAAGGAGCGGGAGGCGCGGTCCGACGCGGTCGTGGCCCTGTGCGGTGCGGTCGCGGGAGAACTGAGAGCCGGTCGGCAGCCGGCGCAGGCGCTGCTCTTCGCGGTCGGGGCGACCGAGGCGCTCGGGCCGGGGGAGGAAGCGGAGGTTCTCGCGGCGGCCCGGTTCGGCGGGGACGTGGCCGGGGCGTTGCGGCGGGCGGCGCGGCAGGACGGGGCGGACGGTCTCGCCGGCCTTGCGGCCTGCTGGCAGGTCGCGGTGGACGGGGGCGCCGGGCTGGCCGCGGGGCTCGACCGGCTGGAGGCCGCGCTCAGGGAGCACCGTGACCAGCGGGAGCGGTTGAAGGCCCAACTGGCCGGGGCCTGGGCGACGGTGACCGTCCTCGCGGTGCTCCCTGCGGTGGGGCTCGTGCTCGGCACGGCGCTGGGAGCGAGGCCGCTGCACGTGCTGCTGCACACGCCGGTGGGGCTCGGGTGCCTGGCCGTCGGCGGCGCTCTGGAGGCGGCCGGCCTGTGGTGGGCGGCGCGGATCGTGAGAGGCGGGGAGCGGGCGTGAGCGGGCAGACCGAAGCGACGGGAACCACGGGGCTGGCGGGGCTGGCGGAAGCCACAGGGCTGACGGGATCGGCGGGGCTGACGGGACCGGCGGGGCTGGCGGGACCGGCGGGGCTGGCGGAAGCCACAGGGCTGACGGGATCGGCGGGGCTGACAGGACTCATGCAACCGGCGGGGCTCATGGGGCTGGGTGAGTTCATCCACAGGCTGGGGATGGTGGCGGCAGTGGCCGGCTCGGTCGTGTGGGCCGTCTGGACCGTGGCCGACCGGCGGCGACAGAGGCGGACGCGCAGACGGATCGCGGCCTTGCTGGGGGCCGAGTTCGAGCGACGGCGACGGCACGCGACAGGGCTTCCGCCCTGGCTGCGTGGCTGGGTGTGGCCGCTCCTGGCGCTGGTCGTCGGCTGGATGCTGATCGGCGGCCCGACCGGTCTCCTGACGGGCGTCGTGGCGGGCTGGGGAGCACGGAGGTTCTGCGCGCGCCGTGCCCCGGCGGCAGGCGACGACGGGGAGGCCGCACGGCAGCTCCCGCTCGCGGCCGATCTGTTGGCGGCCTGCGCGTCGGCCGGAGCGGGGCCCGGCGAGGCGGCCGAGGCCGTGGGCAGGTCGCTGGGTGGACCGGTCGGCGACCGGCTGACCCGGACGGCGGCGGAGCTCCGGCTCGGCGGCGAACCGGCCGATGTGTGGCGGAGGTTCGGCGAGATATCCGGCGCCGAGGGCCTGGCCCGCTGCCTGGAACGGGCCGGCTCCTCCGGGGCGCCCGCCGCGGAGGCCGTCTCGAAGCACGCGGCCGACCTGCGGGCGGAGCGGGCGCGGAAGGCGGCGGCCCGGGCACAGCGGGCACAGGTGCTGATCACCGCGCCCGTGGGGCTCTGCTTCCTGCCCGCCTTCCTGGCGGTCGGGGTGGCCCCGGTGGTGATCGGCCTCGCGAGCGGCCTGCTGCGGCACTGACGGAAGACGCGCACGCGCTCACGAGCACTGGCACGAGCACGAACACGAACACGACGACAGCACATGGGGGTTGGCATGAAGAGGATGAGTGCGTGGTGGCGGGCCCGTGGGGCGGCCCGGAGCGATGCGGGGATGACCACGTCCGAGTACGCGATGGGGACGATCGCGGCCGCGGCCTTCGCGGCCGTGCTCTACAAGATCGTGACCAGTGGTGGGGTCTCCGGCGCGCTGGAGTCCGTGATCGGGAAGGCGCTCGATGCGCCGTTCTGAGGACCGGGGCGCGGTGACCGTAGAGGCGGCGATGGCCCTGCCGGCCCTGGTGGTGTTCACCATGGCCCTGGTCTGGGCCCTCGCGGCGGCGGCGGCGCAGATCCAGTGCGTGGACGCGGCGCGGGCCGGGGCGCGGGCGGTGGCCCGGTCGGAGCCGGTGGCCGGCGCCGAGGACGCCGCCCGGGCGGCCGCGCCGGAGGGGGCCAGGGTCGGCGTCACCCGTTCGGGCGAGCTGTGGCGGGTGACTGTGGAGGTGCCGGCTCCGGGGCCCGGCGGGATGGGGCTCACCCTGCGCGCCGGGGCCGCGGCGCTCGCCGAGGACACGGTGGGGGTGACGGCGCCATGAGCGGGGCCGGGACCGACAGGCCGGGCGTGGCGGGCAGGGCGAGCGGGAGGGACGCCGTGCGCGGCGACCGGGGGATGGCGACGGTGTGGACCGCGTTCGCGGCCTGCGTCCTGTGCGTGGTCTTCGGGGCGGTGCTCGCGCTGGGGCAGGCGGTCGCGGCCCGGCACCGCGCGGGCGGTGCCGCCGACCTGGCGGCGCTCGCCGCCGCCGACCGGGCCCTGTGGGGCGAGGAGGCCGCCTGCGCGGCGGCGGCCCGGGTGGCGGGTGCGCAGGGCGCGGCCGTGCTGCGGTGCTCCCTGCGGGGCGACATCGCGGATGTGACCGCGGCGGTGCGCCTGGGGCCGTACACGCCGACGGTCAGGGCCCGGGCGGGGCCTCCCGAGGCTCTTCCGGGGCTTCCCGCAGCAGTTCCGTGAGGAGGCGCACGGCGCCGCGCTTGTGGAGCGGGTCGTTGCCGTTGCCGCACTTGGGCGACTGGATGCAGGAGGGGCAGCCCGCCTCGCACTCGCAGGAGGCGATCGCCTCGCGGGTGGCCGACAGCCACGCGCGGGCGGTGTGGAAGGCCCGCTCGGCGAAGCCCGCGCCACCCGGATGGCCGTCGTAGACGAAGACGGTCGGCAGCAGGGTGTCGGGGTGGAGCGGGACCGAGACCCCGCCGATGTCCCAGCGGTCGCAGGTGGCGAAGAGCGGCAACATGCCGATCGAGGCGTGCTCGGCGGCGTGCAGGGCGCCTCCGAGGATCTCCGGGTTGATCCGGGCGGCGTCCAGCTGGTCCTCGGTGACCGTCCACCACACGGCCCGGGTGCGCAGGGTGCGGGGCGGCAGGTCGAGCTTGGTCTCGCCGAGGACCTCGCCCGTGATCAGACGGCGGCGCAGGAAGGAGACGACCTGGTTGGTGACCTCGACGGAGCCGTAGCAGAGGCGGCCGGCTCCCCAGGGGATCTCGATGTCGGTTTCGAGGACGGAGATGGAGGTGGTGTCCCGGGCGGTGGTGGAGTACGACGGACTGGCCTCCTCGACCAGGGCCACGGAGTCCTTCAGGTCGAGGGTCTTCACCAGATAGGTGCGGCCCTGATGGAGGTGGACGGCTCCGTCGTGGACGGCGGTGTGGGAGGCGGCCTCGTCGACCGTGCCGAGGAGACGGCCCGTGGCGGCCTCCACGATCTGGACGGGACTGCCGCCCCCGCCCCGGATGTCGGTCAGGTCGGCGGCCCGCTCACGTCGGGTCCAGTACCAGCCGGTGGAGCGCTTGCGCAGGAGGCCGGCGGCCTCCAGCTGGGGCAGCAGTCCGGGGACGGCCGGGCCGAAGAGGGCCAGGTCGGCGTCGGTGAGTGGGAGCTCCGCGGCGGCGGCGCACAGATGGGGGGCGAGGACGTACGGGTTGTCGGGGTCCAGCACCGTCGACTCGACCGGCTGCTGGAACAGCGCCTCGGGGTGGTGGACCAGGAAGGTGTCCAGCGGGTCGTCGCGGGCGACCAGGATCGCCAGGGCGCCCTCGCCGGAGCGGCCCGCGCGGCCCGCCTGCTGCCACAGGGACGCCCGCGTGCCCGGGTAGCCGGCGATCACCACGGCGTCCAGGCCGGAGACGTCCACGCCCAGCTCCAGGGCGGTCGTGGCGGCCAGGCCGAGCAGCTCGCCCGAGTGCAGGGCGCGCTCCAGGGCGCGGCGCTCCTCGGGCAGGTATCCGCCCCGGTAGGCGGCCACCCTGCGGGCGAGGGAGCGGTCGACCTCGGCGAGGCGTTCCTGGGCGATGACCGAGATCAGCTCGGCGCCGCGCCGGGAGCGGACGAAGGCGACCGAGCGGACGCCCTGGACGGTCAGGTCGGTCAGCAGGTCAGCGGTCTCGGCGGTGGCCGTGCGGCGCACCGGGGCGCCCTGCTCGCCGTGGAGCTCGGTCAGCGGCGGCTCCCAGAGGGCGAAGACCAGCTCGCCGTGCGGGGAGGCGTCGTCGGAGACCTCCGAGACCGGCAGGCCGGTCAGGCGGCCGGCGGCGAGGGCGGGCTCGGCCGAGGTGGCCGAGGCGAGGAGGAAGACGGGATCCGCGCCGTAACGGGCGCAGACACGCCGCAGCCGGCGCAGTACCTGGGCGACGTGGGAGCCGAAGACGCCCCGGTAGGTGTGGCACTCGTCGATCACGACGAAGCGCAGGGAGCGCAGGAAGGAGGACCACCTGGGGTGGGACGGGAGTATGCCCCGGTGCAGCATGTCGGGATTGGTCAGCACGTAGTTCGCGTACTGGCGGACCCACTCGCGCTCCTCGACCGGCGTGTCGCCGTCGTAGACGGCAGGCCGGATCCGGTTGCCGAGCGGGGCGGCCAGCTCGCGCACGGCGCGGCGCTGGTCGGCGGCGAGGGCCTTGGTGGGCGCCAGGTACAGGGCGGTGGTGCCCCGGCCGTTCGCGGCCTCGGAGCCGTCCAGGAGCGTGGACAGGACGGGTGCGAGATAGGCCAGCGACTTGCCCGAGGCGGTGCCGGTGGAGATCACCACGGATTCGCCGTCCAGGGCGTGCTCGGCGGCCTCTGCCTGGTGGGCCCAGGGGTGCTCGATGCCCGCCTCCTGGATCGCGCCGATCACTTCCGGCCGGATGCGATGCGGCCAGACGGCATGACGACCCTCCCGGGCGGGCAAGTGCTCCGTATGAGTGATGCGCGCGGCCCGGCTCTCGCCCGAGGAGAGCCGGTCGAGGATCATGCCGGGAGAGGGGCGGCTGCCCGGGTCCCCGGCAGGTCGACTGGGGCGGTGATTCTTGGCCATCGGCACCGAGTGTGTCACTGGCATGACGGACAATGCTCCCAAGGCGTCGTGCATGGCTGCTGGTAAGTGATTGAATGCCATCGCGGCTGGCGTTCCGTCCCCCGACTCCGCCGGGGAGACCCGAGGGGCGACCGCTCGATAGCAAGGTGCTGGAGGATCCGTGGACCTGTCCCTGTCGACTCGCAATGTGTCCGGCCCGAGTGGCGACCGTACGGTCGTCGAGGTCGGTGGCGAGATTGATGTGTATACCGCGCCCAAGCTGCGCGAGCAGTTGGTCGAGTTGGTGAACGACGGCAGCTACCACCTGGTTGTCGACATGGAGGGCGTGGACTTCCTCGACTCGACCGGCCTCGGCGTGCTGGTGGGCGGCCTGAAGCGCGTCCGTGCGCACGAGGGCTCGCTGCGCCTGGTGTGCAACCAGGAGCGCATTCTGAAGATCTTCCGGATCACCGGCCTGACCAAGGTGTTCCCCATTCACACCACGGTCGACGAGGCCGTCAACGCCACCGACTGACGGCCGGCCGGTTCGGAAGAAGGAGTGGAGAGCCGGGCCGTACACGCCCGGTCCTCCGACTTGCCCGCCCATTCGTTCCTAGGGGGACCGCATGGCCACCGTTGAACTCCGCTTCAGCGCCCAGCCCGAGCACGTCCGCACGGCCCGCCTCGTGGCGGCCGCGGTGGCGCGCCGGGCCGGGGTCGACGAGGCGGTCCTCGACGAGGTCAGACTCGCCGTCGGCGAGGCGTGTTCCCGCGCCGTGGGGCTGCACCGCAGCAACGACGTCACCACCCCCGTCCGGGTCGTGCTGACCGAGGAGGAGAAGACGTTCTCCATCGAGGTCGGCGACGAGGTCCCGGGCGCGGGCGTGGCGGCGGCCGATGCCGCCGGTGTGCCCGGTGCACGGGACGAGGCTCCGGCCGAGGAGTTCGACGACGCGGACGGTGAGGACGAGATGGGTCTCGCGGTGATCCGCGGGCTCGTCGACGACGTCGAGGTCCGCGCCGGCGAGGAGGGCGGGGTCATCAGGATGAGCTGGCCGACCACGCCGGCGGTCGCTCTCCCCTGAGCGTTGCCCCGGTGAGCGTTCCCCCAAAGGGCGCTTCCCTGGCGGGCGTTGCCTGAGCGCTCCTCCGAGCGCTCCCGGGATCATTCCCCCGAACGGCGTACCTCGAACGAATGGCGCACCTCGATCCGCGAGATCATGGCGAGATCATGAAAGAGGCCCTGCTGAGCAGGGCCTCTTTTCATTTCTCTAGATCATGGATCATGTGTAAATGCTTTTGCCCCATTACTTCTTTCGATGGGAAGATCGAGTCAATGGGGAATTCCGTTTGCGGCGCCCTGTATTGATCAGGTTCCGCTCCCTACAATCCGTCCACATCTTGAGCTCGCAACGTCAAGGAGGACGAATGGCGGGGCTCTTCAACACAGAACTGACCGGACACCCCACTTCTCTCGCCGCGGCGGTACTCACCGACGAGAACCGAACCATCGTGATCGTCATCGCGGTCGTCGCGCTGGCCGCGCTCTTCGTCGCCCAGGTGCTGGTGCGCCAGGTGCTCGCGGCCGGTGAGGGCACCGATGCGATGAAGAAGATCGCCGCCGCCGTACAGGAGGGCGCGAACGCATATCTCGCACGGCAGTTGCGGACCCTCGCGATCTTCGCCGTCGCCGTGTTCTTCCTGCTGTTGCTGCTGCCCGCCGACAACTGGTCGCAGCGGGCCGGGCGTTCCCTCTTCTTCCTGGTGGGCGCGCTTTTCTCGGCGGCCACCGGATACATCGGCATGAGGCTCGCCGTACGGGCAAATGTGCGAGTGGCCGCGGCCGCCCGCGAGGCGACCCCGGGACCGGGCGAACCGGAAAAGGATCTGACGTCCGTCGCGCACAAGGCGATGAAGATCGCTTTCCGTACGGGCGGAGTGGTCGGCATGACCACCGTGGGCCTCGGCCTGCTCGGTGCCGCCTGCGTCGTCCTCGTCTACGCGGCCGACGCGCCCAAGGTCCTGGAGGGCTTCGGCCTGGGTGCCGCGCTCATCGCGATGTTCATGCGAGTCGGCGGCGGCATCTTCACCAAGGCCGCGGACGTCGGCGCCGACCTGGTCGGCAAGGTCGAGCAGGGCATCCCCGAGGACGACCCGCGCAACGCCGCCACCATCGCCGACAACGTGGGCGACAACGTCGGCGACTGCGCGGGCATGGCCGCCGACCTCTTCGAGTCGTACGCCGTCACGCTCGTCGCCGCACTCATCCTCGGCAAGGCGGCCTTCGGCGACCTCGGCCTCGCCTTTCCGCTGATCGTCCCGGCGATCGGCGTGGTCACCGCGATGATCGGCATCTTCGCGGTCGCCCCGCGGCGCGCCGACCGCAGCGGAATGAGCGCGATCAACCGAGGCTTCTTCATCTCCGCGGTGGTCTCGCTCGCCCTGGTCGCCATCGCCGTCTTCGCCTACCTGCCCTCCTCCTACGCCGACCTCAAGGGCGTCACGGAGCCCGGCATCCAGAGCCACCCCGGAGACCCGCGGATCCTCGCCCTGGTCGCCGTCGCCATCGGCATCGTCCTGGCCGCGCTGATCCAGCAGCTCACCGGCTACTTCACCGAGACGACCCGGCGCCCGGTCAAGGACATCGGCAAGTCCTCGCTCACCGGCGCCGCCACCGTCGTCCTCGCCGGCATCTCCATCGGCCTGGAGTCCGCCGTCTACACCGCCATGCTGATCGGCCTCGCCGTCTACGGGGCGTTCCTGCTGGGCGGCGCCTCCATCGTGCTGGCTCTGTTCGCGGTCGCCCTCGCCGGCACCGGCCTGCTCACCACCGTCGGCGTGATCGTCGCCATGGACACCTTCGGTCCGGTCTCCGACAACGCCCAGGGCATCGCCGAGATGTCCGGCGACGTCCAGGGCGCGGGCGCGCAGGTCCTCACCGACCTCGACGCCGTCGGCAACACCACCAAGGCCATCACCAAGGGCATCGCCATCGCGACCGCCGTCCTGGCGGCGGCGGCGCTGTTCGGCTCGTACCGTGACGCGATCGCCACGGCGGTCGGCGACGTCGGGGCCAAGGTCACCGAGACGAATCTCTCGATGGACATCTCCCAGCCCAACAACCTCTTCGGGCTGATCCTCGGCGCCGCGGTCGTCTTCCTCTTCTCGGGGCTCGCGATCAACGCGGTGTCGCGCTCGGCCGGCGCGGTGGTCTACGAGGTACGGCGGCAGTTCCGCGAGCACCCCGGGATCATGAACTACACGGAGAAGCCCGAGTACGGGCGCGTGGTCGACATCTGCACCAAGGACGCGCTGCGTGAACTCGCCACGCCCGGACTGCTCGCCGTGCTGGCGCCGATCGCGGTCGGCTTCTCACTCGGCGTGGGGGCGCTCGGCGCGTACCTCGCCGGAGCGATCGGCACGGGCGCGCTGATGGCGGTCTTCCTCGCCAACTCCGGTGGTGCCTGGGACAACGCCAAGAAGCTCGTCGAGGACGGCCACCACGGCGGCAAGGGCAGCGAGGCCCATGCCGCGACCGTCATCGGCGACACCGTCGGCGACCCGTTCAAGGACACCGCGGGACCGGCCATCAACCCGCTGCTGAAGGTGATGAACCTGGTCGCCCTGCTCATCGCGCCCGCGGTGGTGCAGTTCAGCTACGGCGACGACTCGAGTGCCGGACTACGGGCGCTGATCGCCGTCCTCGCGATCGGCGTGATCGTCGGCGCCGTCTACGTCTCCAAGCGGCGTTCGGTGGCCGTCGGAGACGAAGCGGGTGACGAAGGCAACGCCGCGCATCGCAAGGCCGCCTCGCCGGACGCGCCGGTGATTCCGTAACACCTGGTCAGAGAGCGGGCGGACGGCATGTGGTGACATGCCGTCCGCTCGTTTCGTGCGGGGGCGTGAGGCGTGTCTCCCTTGGTGCGAACGGCTGCAATATGGGATGAATCAGTCGCACGAAAGGTGGATGTCGCCCGCATGGCGTGTATGTTCCGGGGCCGAGAGCCTTGGAAGGGACCGATCCGGTGAACAAGAAACTTGCGGCCGCGCTGTCCGGCGGCGCGGTACTGGTGCTCGCGCTGTCCGGTTGCAGCGACGACGGCGACAAGGTCGACGACTGGGCCAAGACGGTCTGCGACCAGGCGAAGCCCCAGATCCAGAAGCGGGCCGACGCACAGCAGCTCATCATCTCGACGGCGGCGGACGGCAAGCCGGCCGACATCCAGGCCGCCGACTCGAAGGCGTTCCAGGACATCGCCGACGCGGACCGGGCGCTCGCCAAGTCCATCGAGGCCGCCGGGGCCCCGCCCGTGGACAACGGGGAGAAGCTCCAGCAGGACGCGGTCAAGGAGCTCAACGCCACGGCGGTGGCCTACGAAGGGCTGAAGAAGCAGGTCGACGAGCTCGACCCGAACAACCAGCAGAAGTTCGCGGATGGTCTGCAGAATGTCGCCGACGGCCTGAAGAAGATCGAGAAGCTGGACCAGGACGCGCTCGCCAAGCTGCAGTCCGGCGAGCTGGGCGCGGCGATGGCGAAGCAGCCGGGCTGCCAGAAGGCGACACCGTCGCCGGCGTCGGGCGGCTCGGCCTCCCCCGACGCGGGCTCCACGCCTTCGGAGAAGGCGTCCACCAAGCCTTCGGCGAAGCCGTCGGGATCCGCGAGCAAGAAGGCGGAGTAGCGCGGACGGACCGTACGGGCCCCGGGTGAGCGCTGCTCGCCCGGGGCCCGCGCGCTGCCGACCGGGTCGGCACGAGGCCGCCGGGTCCGTGGCCCTGGTTTCGAGACCGCCGGGTCCGTGGCCGCCCGGGTGGCCCGGGTTCGAGGCAGTCGGGATCGTGGCCCTGGTTTCGAGACCGCCGGGTCCGTGGCCGCCGGGATCGTGGCCCTGGTTTCGAGACCGCCGGGTCCGAGGCCGCCGGGACCGTGACCGCCCAGGCCGCCCGGGTTCGGGGCAGCCGGGTCCGTGGCGCGGGTCCGTGACCTCCCGGGTCCTTGGCCCTGGCTCCGAGGCCGCCGGGACCGTGGCCCGTGGTGGCGGGCGGTCTCCCCGGGCGGGGCTGCCGAGGCAATGTCGGTGGCGGCCGTCACAATGGTGGGGTGAGTACGACCAGCCTGACCTCCCGCCTCCCCGTGCCCGCGCACGCCGCCCGGCTGCGCGAAGCGCTGCTCGCCGCCGACTTCACCGCCGACGGCCTGCTCGAACGGCTCGGCGCCCCCGCCTATGCCGCGCTCGCCCGCAGCGAGACCGTGCCCGCGCTGCGGGCCACCCGGGGGGACACCCCGCTGGAGACCCTCGTGCGGCTCTTCCTCCTCCAGGGGTCCGTCCCCGCCGAGCGGGCGGCCGCCGCGCTGCCGCTGGAGGAGTGCCTGGCGGACGGCTGGGTGGAGCGCGCGGACGGCGAGGTCCGTGCCGCCGTCGACGTACGGCCGTACGGCGGGCCCGAGGGTCAGGACTGGTTCATCGTCTCCGACCTCGGCTGCGCCGTGGGCGGGGCCGGCGGCATCGGGAAGAAGGACGAGGGCGTCGTCCTCGGCGTCGGCGGGGCCTCCACCACCCTCGCCGGCATCACCGTCCGTACGCCGGTGTCCTCCGCGCTCGACCTCGGCACCGGCTCAGGCATCCAGGCCCTGCACGCCGCCCAGCACGCCACCCTGGTCACCGCCACCGACCTGAACCCGCGCGCGCTGGACTTCACCCGCCTCACCCTCGCGCTCTCCGGCGCCCGCGAGGCCGAGCTGCTGACGGGCTCCCTCTTCGAGCCCGTCGACGGCGACACGTACGACCTGATCGTCTCCAATCCGCCCTTCGTCATCTCCCCCGGCGCCCGGCTCGCCTACCGCGACGGCGGGATGAGCGGCGACGACCTGTGCCGCACGCTCGTGCAGGAGGCAGGGGAGCGGCTCAACGACGGGGGTTATGCCCAGTTCCTCGCCAACTGGCAGCACGTCGAGGGCGAGGAGTGGCAGGACCGGCTGCGCTCCTGGGTCCCGCGCGGCTGCGACGCCTGGATCGTGCAGCGCGAGGTCCAGGACATCACCCAGTACGCCGAGCTGTGGCTGCGCGACAGCGGGGACCACCGCGAGGAGCCGGCGGAGTACGCGACGCGGTACGAGGCGTGGCTGGACGAGTTCGAGGCCCGCAAGACCAAGGCGGTCGGCTTCGGCTGGATCACCCTGCGCAAGAACGCCGCGGTGGCCTCCGGCGCGGTCGAGCCGTCGATCGTGATCGAGGAGTGGCCGCACCCCGTCGAGCAGCCGCTGGGCGACACCGTACGGGCCCACTTCGAGCGCCAGGACTATCTGCGCGCCCACGACGACGCGGCCCTGCTCGCCGACCACTTCGCCCTCGCACCCGAGGTGATGCAGGAGCAGGTCGGGCTGCCGGGCGCCGAGGACCCCGAGCACGTCGTGCTGCGGCAGAACCGCGGGATGCGGCGCGCCACCAAGGTGGACCACGTCGGGGCGGGCTTCGCGGGCGTGTGCGACGGCTCGCTCAGCGCGGGCCGGATCCTCGACGCCATCGGGCAGCTGATGGGCGAGGACCCCGTGCTGCTGCGCGACCGCACCCCGCAGGCGATCCGGCTCCTGGTGGAGGAGGGTTTCCTCCTCCCGGTCGGCGAGGAGGAGCGGCGGGGTTGATACGGATCGAGCTGGACGAGGCCTCGCTCGGAGCGACCCGCATCGCGATCAGCCCGCTGCGGGACGCCTTCTGCGCCTTGCACCTCGCGCTGCCGTGGCGGCGGCCCTCCTGGCCGTACCAGGAGTGGGTCGTCGGCGCGCGGGAGGTGTGGCGTGAGGACGAGCGGCTCGCGCCGCTGCGGGACCTGCTGGCCGAGGGGCGGTACGAGGTCTCCGACTTCCTGCTGCCCCGCCCCGTCGGCACGGCCGACGTCCACGAGGAGCTCGATCAGCTGCGCTCCACCGACCCGGAGTTCGTCCGCGCCCAGGCGGCCGTCTCCTTCCCCGGGATGGCGGACGAGCCGTTCCTCCAGCCGTATCTGACCGACCCGCAGGCCGCCTGTGCGGTGCTCGCCGACGCGTACGCGGCCTGGTGGGAGGGCGCGATCGAGCCGTACTGGCCGACCATGCGCCGGCTCGTCGAGGACGAGGTCCTCGTCCGGGCACGGACCTTCGCGACCGAGGGCGTCGACACGCTGTTCAGCGGGCTCGAAGCGCGCGGGCGCTGGGAGCGGCCGGTGCTCGAACTGACCAAGTACTACGAGGCGGAGTACGCGGCCGGGGAGCGGCGCCTGGTGCTGGTCCCGCTCGTCTTCGCGGAGGGCTGCCGGCTCTACTCGACCGACGACCCCGAGGTCGTCGCCGTCTCCTACCAGGCCCGCGGGGCCGCCGCCCTGCGCGAACCGGCCGAGCCCGTCGCCGACGACCGGCTCGGGCTGATGCTCGGCCGCGGCCGGGCGGCCGTCCTGCGGGAGCTGGCCGGCCCACTGACCACCGCCGGTCTCGCGGACCGGCTCGGGCTCGCGCCCAGCACGGTCTCCGAGCATCTGTCGGTGCTCGCCGAAGCGGGCGTGGTGACCCGGCACCGGGTCGGCCGCTCCGTCTACTACCAGCTGACGGACACCGGCCGTTCGCTGCTCGCGCTCCTCGCGGGGGAAGGCGTGCTGCACGCGGTCGCCTGACGATTCGGGGGCTCCCGAATCGATGGCCCGAGGCGGTACGGCGCTCCTAACGTCCCGCCCATGCTCGCAATCGAGGCGGACGCGCTGCGCCGCACCTACACCAGCAGGACCGGTTGGCTGCGGCCCCGCCGGACCGAGACCGAGGCCGTGCGCGGGGTCACCTTCGAGGTGGCGCCCGGCGAACTGTTCGGGCTGCTCGGCCCGAACGGCGCCGGGAAGACCACCACCATCAAGATGCTCAACACCCTGCTCCTGCCGACCTCCGGCACGGCCCGGGTGTTCGGCCACGACGTGGCCCGCGACCCCGTCGCCGTACGCCGCCGCATCGGCTACGTCTTCGGCGGCGACCGCGGCCTCTACGACCGGCTGTCCGCCCTCGACAACCTCCGCTACTTCGCCGAGCTGTACGGCGTCGAGCCCCGCGCCCAGAAGCGGCGGATCGCCGAACTCCTCGACCTGGTGGGCCTCACGGGCCGCGAGAAGGAGCGGGTCGAGGGGTACTCGCGCGGGATGCGGCAACGCCTCCACATCGCCCGCGGCCTCCTCCACCACCCCGACGTCCTCTTCCTCGACGAGCCGTCCATCGGCGTCGACCCGGTCGCCGCCCGCGACCTGCGCCGTACCGTCGCCGATCTCACCGCGGCCGGCACCACCGTGCTGCTCACCACCCACTACATGGCCGAGGCGGACGAGCTCTGCGACCGCGTCGCCGTCATCGCCGGCGGCCGGATCCGGGCGCTCGGGACGCCCGAGAGCCTCAAGTCCCGCGTCCAGGAACGGGACGTGCTGGAGATCGAGGCGTACGGCGTCGGCGAGGAGCACCTGGCACGGATCCGCGAACTGCCCGGCGTGCGGGGAGCATCGGCGGAGGACCGGGGAGCGGCGCAGACCGTGACCGTGCAGACCGATCGCGGCGCCGTGCCGCACGCCCGGGTCCTCGCGGCCGTCGAGGGCGTGCGCGTCGGGCGGGTCGCCAGCCGCGAACCCTCCCTGGAGGACGCCTACATCGCGATCGTCTCCGAGGACGACCGGCAGGGCACCGACGAGTCCCGGCAGTCCCAGGGTTCTCAGGGGGTGCCGGCGTGAGGCGCGTCCTGCGGCTGATCGGCGTCGGGGTGCGCACCCATGTCTCGTACATGTCCCGCTCGCCCATCGAGATCACCTTCGCCGTCCTGGTGCCGCTCGTGTACGCGACCCTCGCCGTCTACCTGTTCCGCGCGGCCGGGGACCCCGAGCGGCTGCTCACCGCCTCCGTCGGCGCCGGGCTCATGGGCATCTGGGGCTCGGTGCTGTTCGGTTCGGGCGGCGCCGTGCAGAACCAGCGCTGGCTCGGGACGCTGGAGACGCTCGTCGTGGCACCCGCTCCGCTCGCCCTGGTCCTGCTGCCGATCACCCTCGCGACGGCCGTCATCGGTACGTACGCGATGGGGGCGACCGTCCTGTGGGGCGTGCTGCTCTTCGGCGTGCCCCTGGACTTCGCGCACCCGGTCCTCTTCCTCGTCGCCGTCCCCGTGTGCGTGCTTGCGCTCGGCATGATGGGGCTGCTGCTCGCCGCCACCTTCGTCCTGCTGCGCAACGCCAACGCGCTGGCCAATCCGCTCGACACGCCCGTCTGGCTGCTGTCCGGGCTGCTCGTGCCGATCGGCGTGCTGCCCGCCTGGACCCACCCGATCTCCTGGGCACTGCCGACGACCTGGGGCGCGCGGGCCGTGCACGCCGCGACCTCCGGCGGGGACGTCCTCACCCCGCTGCTCGGAGCCGTCGCCCTCGGCGCCGGATACGCGTCGGCCGCCGTCCTCGTCCTCGGCCGGGTGGAGCGACGGGCGCGCGCCGCGGCCACGCTCGCCCTCGCCTGAAAGGCCCCAGAGATGTTCCGCTTCCGACTCCGCCTCATCGGCTTCCGCTTCCACACCTCCGCCCGGCTCGTCGTGGTCGGCGGATCGCTCTCCTACCGCGCCCTGTTCAACTGGACGACCCCACCCATGTTCATCGGAACACTGCTGGTCGGACCGCTGCTCCAGGTGTTCTTCTTCGTCTTCCTGGGCAGAGAACTCGGTGTCGCCGACGACAGGTTCCACCTGGTCGGCAACGCCGTCCTCGCAGCTTCCGCCTCCTGCGTGTACGGCGGCACCATGGCGATCGCGAACGAGCGCCGGTTCGGCACCCTCGGGGCCGTCCTCCTCTCGCCGCGCCACCGCGTCCCCCTGTGGGCCGGACGCGCCCTGCCGTATGTCCTGAACGGGCTGCTCGTCAGCGCCTTCGTCCTCACCGTCGCCGCGCTCGTGCTCGGTCTGCCGGTGCCCGTCCGCGCGCTGCCGGGTCTCGCCGTGGTGTTGCTCGTCGCGGCCGGTGCCTGCTCGGCGTTCGGGCTCGCGCTGGGCGCGCTCGGGCTGCGCTTCCGGGACGTGTTCCTGGTGTCGAACGTGGCCAGTTCGGTACTGCTCCTGCTGACGGGCGCCGCCGTCCCCCGTCCCACGCTGCCGGAGTGGATGCGGACGGCCGGCGACCTGCTGCCGCTGACCCACGCGGCGGACGCGGCGCGCCGGCTCACCGCCGGTGGCGGCCTCGACGGCGCGCTGCTCGCCGCCGAGCTCGCCGTCGGCGCCGGGTACGCGCTCCTGGCCGTGGCGCTTCTCGCCCTCTTCGAGCGGGGCAGCAGGCGACGGGCCACGCTCGATGTGATGTGACGAACCGGATAGAAGGAAGAGATGGGGGGCACTACCGGCCATATTCGTGAACCCGGACGGGAGCGTCCGCGTCGTTCACCCGGAATTCGCGCCGACGACGCCGGGAGGTGCCAGCCTCGGCCTCCAGGGACCACGGGGGACCGTGACGGGAACGGGGTACGGGCATGGAGAGCGGGCCGGCGATCTTCGCGGGAACGGCGTTCGCGCTGTTCGGAGCCGCGCTGCTGCTGTGGACGGGGGTCCGTGTGGCGCACGGCCGGCCGGTCGCGCAGGGGGTCGCCACGCCGATGGCCGCCACGCTGACGACGATCTTCGGAATCGTCTTCCTTCTCCTCGGGGTGTGGTGCTTCGGGCGGCTGTGACGAGGTCGCCCCGAGCGGGCCCGCCCCACCGGACCGGGAGTCCGGGCGGCAGGAATGCCAGGACTCGGGTTACCGTTCGAGTGGCCGTTGCGGGCTTTCGCCGTTTGACACGGGGGCGGGTTGTACCGTCACACTCCGCAGCGACGGCAGCGTCACCGAGCGTGTCGCCGCCATGCGTGCCATGCGGAGTGCCAGCACCGTACGTGCCACCGAGCGTCGACCGGAGAGAAGAGCGAAGTTGTCCCCGACCAGCGAGACCGCACAGGGCGGCCGCCGACTCGTCATCGTCGAGTCGCCTGCCAAGGCGAAGACGATCAAGGGCTACCTCGGCCCCGGTTACGTCGTCGAGGCGAGCGTCGGGCACATCCGCGACCTCCCCAGCGGCGCCGCCGAGGTGCCCGAGAAGTACACCGGCGAGGTGCGCCGCCTCGGAGTCGACGTCGAGCACGACTTCCAGCCGATCTACGTCGTCAACGCCGACAAGAAGGCCCAGGTCAGGAAGCTCAAGGAGCAGCTGGCCGGGGTCGACGAACTCTTCCTCGCCACCGATGAGGACCGCGAGGGCGAAGCCATCGCGTGGCACCTCCTCGAGGTCCTGAAGCCCAAGGTCCCGGTCCACCGGATGGTCTTCCACGAGATCACCAAGGACGCGATCCAGGAGGCCGTCCGCAATCCGCGCGAGCTGAACAAGCGCATGGTGGACGCCCAGGAGACCCGCCGCATCCTCGACCGGCTGTACGGCTACGAGGTCTCGCCGGTCCTGTGGAAGAAGGTCATGCGCGGCCTGTCCGCGGGCCGCGTCCAGTCCGTGGCCACCCGCCTCGTCGTCGAGCGCGAGCGCGAGCGCATCGCCTTCCGCTCCGCCGAGTACTGGGACCTCACCGGCACCTTCTCCACCGGCCGCGCCGGTGACCCGTCCGACCCGTCGTCGCTGGTCGCGCGCCTGAACACGGTCGACGGCAAGCGCGTCGCCCAGGGCCGTGACTTCGGCTCCGACGGGCAGCTGAAGACCGCGAACATCCTCCACCTCGACGAGGAGAAGGCGCGGGCGCTGGCCGCCTCGCTCGCCGACACCTCGTTCAGCGTCCGGTCGGTCGAGTCGAAGCCGTACCGCCGCTCCCCGTACGCCCCGTTCCGTACGACCACCCTCCAGCAGGAGGCGAGCCGCAAGCTGGGCTTCGGCGCGAAGGCGACCATGCAGGTCGCCCAGAAGCTGTACGAGAACGGCTTCATCACCTACATGCGTACGGACTCCACGACCCTGTCCGACACCGCCGTCGCGGCGGCGAGGGCCCAGGTCACGCAGTTGTACGGCGCCGACTACCTGCCGGAGAAGCCCCGCGTCTACGCGGGCAAGGTCAAGAACGCGCAGGAGGCGCACGAGGCGATTCGCCCTTCGGGTGATCGTTTCCGCACCCCGGCGGAGACCGGTCTGACCGGCGACCAGTTCCGGCTCTACGAGCTGATCTGGAAGCGGACCGTCGCCTCCCAGATGAAGGACGCGACCGGAAACTCGGTCACCGTGAAGATCGGCGGCCGCTCCGCGGACGGCCGGGACGCCGAGTTCAGCGCCTCCGGCAAGACGATCACCTTCCACGGCTTCATGAAGGCGTACGTGGAGGGGGCCGACGACCCCAACGCCGAGCTGGACGACCGTGAGCGCCGGCTGCCGCAGGTCGCCGAGGGCGACGCGCTGTCCGCCGAGGAGATCACCGCCGACGGCCACGCGACCAAGCCGCCGGCCCGCTACACCGAGGCCTCGCTGGTCAAGGAGCTGGAAGAGCGCGAGATCGGCCGCCCGTCGACGTACGCGTCGATCATCGGCACGATCCTGGACCGCGGCTACGTCTTCAAGAAGGGAACGGCGCTCGTGCCGTCGTTCCTCTCCTTCGCCGTGGTCAACCTGCTGGAGAAGCACTTCGGCCGGCTCGTCGACTACTCCTTCACCGCCAAGATGGAGGACGACCTCGACCGCATCGCCCGGGGCGAGGCCCAGGCCGTGCCGTGGCTGAAGCGTTTCTACTTCGGCGAGGGCGAGGGCTCCGGTGCGGGCGGCGCGGCGGACGCCGGGAACGGCGACGGCGACCACCTCGGCGGTCTGAAGGAGCTGGTGACCGACCTCGGCGCGATCGACGCCCGGGAGATCTCCTCCTTCCCGGTCGGCGACGGCATCATGCTGCGCGTCGGACGCTACGGCCCGTACGTCGAGCGCGGAGAGAAGGACGCCGAGGGCCACCAGCGCGCCGACGTCCCCGAGGAGCTCGCGCCCGACGAGCTGACGGTCGCCTACGCCGAGGAGCTGCTGGCCAAGCCCAGCGGTGACTTCGAGCTGGGCGTCGACCCGGTCAGCGGCAACCAGATCGTCGCCAAGGCCGGCCGGTACGGCCCGTACGTCACCGAGATCCTGCCCGAGGACACCCCGAAGACCGGCAAGAACGCGGTGAAGCCGCGGACCGCCTCGCTCTTCAAGTCGATGGCGCTGGACACGGTCACGCTGGAGGACGCGCTCAAGCTGATGTCCCTGCCGCGTGTGGTGGGCGCGGACGCGGAGGGCGTCGAGATCACGGCGCAGAACGGCCGCTACGGCCCGTACCTGAAGAAGGGCACGGACTCGCGGTCGCTGACGGAGGAGGAGCAGCTCTTCACGATCACGCTGGAGGAGGCGCTCGCGATCTACGCGCAGCCGAAGCAGCGTGGCCGCGCGGCCGCCAAGCCGCCGCTGAAGGAGCTGGGCACCGACCCGGTCAGCGAGAAGCCGGTCGTCGTCAAGGACGGTCGCTTCGGCCCGTACGTGACCGACGGCGAGACCAACGCGACCCTGCGGACCGGGGACAGCGTCGAGGACATCACGCCCGAGCGCGGTTACGAGCTGCTCGCCGAGAAGCGGGCCAAGGGGCCTGCGAAGAAGGCGGCCAAGAAGGCGCCCGCGAAGAAGACGGCAGCCAAGAAGGCGGCGCCGGCGAAGAAGACGGCGGCCAAGAAGACCGCCGCGAAGAAGACGACGACGGCCAAGACGGCGGCGGCGAAGAAGACCGCCGCCGCGAAGAAGACGGCCGAATAGCCGCGAGCGGTACGCCTGGTAAGGGGCGGGGGCCCATTGCCCCCGCCCCTTACGACGTTTGTTCGGGCGCGGGCCACGGGGAGTGAGGGGGTCCGGATAGGGTGGACGGATGACGCGAGCAGAGCAGCCAGACTCCGACGTCGCGCTTGTCGCAGACTCCAGGGAGCGTGCCGTACGGGCGCTTTTGCGCCATCCACCCTTGCGACGGCTCTGGAGCGCCCAGTTCGTCGGTGGGACCGGGGACGCCCTCGCCCTGCTCGTCCTGGTGCTCCTCGGGCTCCAGGCCGCCGTCTCCGAGGGAGCCCTCGGCGGCGGATACCGCGGGGCCGCCTTCGCCGTCGCCGCCGTGATCGGCGCCCGGCTGCTGGCCTCGGTGCTGTTCGGCGCCGTACTCCTCGGCCCCCTCACCGCGCTGACCGCGCCCGGCGGAGCGCTCGACCGGCGCTGGACCATGATGGGAGCCGACGGTCTGCGGATCGCGCTCCTCGTGGTCGCACCCCTGTGGATCGACTGGACCCCGGACAAGGCGCTCGCCTTCCTGCTCGGCACCGTCTTCGTCGTCGGCGCTGCCGAACGACTGTGGACCGTGGCCAAGGAGGGCGCGGCCCCCGCGCTGCTGCCCGCGCCGCCGCTGGAGGGCGCCGCCGTCCGGCCCCTGCCGGACCACCTGGACGCACTGCGCCGACTGTCGCTGCGTACCGGATTCGTCGCCGTGCCGGCCGCGGCCGCCGTGCTCCTCGTCGCCACGCTCGTCGGCAATCTGCTCGGCACCGGCATCGAATGGTTCTCGCTGCACCAGGCCGCCCTCGGCTCCTACGTCGCCGCCGGACTGTTCGCCGCCTCGCTCTCCGTGCTGTACGCCGTCGAGCTGCCCGGCGGGCAGACGCCCCGGCCCCGCTCGCCCCTGGAGGGCCTGCGCAGGCCCTCCGCGGAGAAGGGCCGCACGGGAGCCGTCCCGCTGCTCGTCCTCGCCTGTGCCACCGTCGCCGCGGCCATCACCGCCGCGGCGGCGGTCTCCGTCCTGCATGCCTACGACCTCGGCGGCGGCCCCGTCACCTTCGCGCTGCTGATCCTCGCGCTGAGCGGCGCCACCGGCGTCGGCATCCGGACGGCCGGATCCGTCCTGACCGTCCTCTCCCGCCGCCGGCTGCTCGCCCTCGCGATCAGCCTCACCGGCGTCGCGCTGCTGGCGATGGGCCTCGTCCCGGACACGGCCACGGTCCTGCTCCTCGCCGTACTCGCCGGGTACGCGGGCGGTGTCGCCGCCAACACCGGCCACACCCTCATCGACCAGGAGACCGAGGAGGCCCGGCGCCCCCGGGTCACCGAACACCTCCAGGCCGTCTCCCGGGTCGCCATGGCCGTCGGCGCGCTCGGCGCTCCGCTGCTCGCCGCCGCCATCGGGGAGCACCGCCTGGCCTCCGGCAGCTTCGTCTTCGCGCACGGCGGCGCCGCCTTCACGCTGATGCTGGTCGGCGCGCTGCTGCTGCCCGTCGCCGTGATCGTCCTCGCCAAGACCGACGACCGGGCCGGCGTACCGCTGCGCCGCGATCTGCGCGACGCGCTGCGCGGTGCCGACCCCGTCCAGGCGCCCGCACCGACCGGCTTCTTCATCGCCCTGGAGGGCGGCGACGGCGCCGGCAAGTCCACCCAGGCCGAGGCGCTCGCGGAGTGGATCCGCGCGAAGGGCCACGAGGTCGTCGTCACCCGCGAGCCGGGCGCCACGCCGATCGGCAAGCGGCTGCGCTCGATCCTGCTCGACGTCTCCTCGGCCGGCCTCTCGCACCGCGCCGAGGCGCTGCTGTACGCCGCCGACCGCGCCGAGCACGTCGACTCGCTGGTCAAGCCCGCCCTGGAGCGGGGCGCCGTGGTCATCTCCGACCGGTACATCGACTCCTCGGTGGCCTACCAGGGCGCCGGGCGCGATCTGTCGCCGACGGAGGTCGCCCGCATCAACCGCTGGGCGACCGGCGGACTGGTTCCGCATCTGACCGTCCTGCTCGACGTCTCCCCGGAGACCGCGCGGGAACGGTTCACCGAGGCTCCCGACCGGCTGGAGTCCGAGCCGCCGGAGTTCCACGCGCGCGTGCGGGCCGGATTCCTTGCCCTGGCCGCCGGTGACCCCGGCCGCTACCTCGTCGTCGACGCCGGCCAGGAGCCGGAGGCCGTCACCACCGTCGTACGCCACCGGCTCGACCGGATGCTGCCGCTGTCCGAGGCCGAGGTGAAGGCCCAGGAGGAGGCGCGGCGGAAGGCCGAGGAGGACGCCAGGCGCCGGGCCGAGGAGGAGGCCGCCCGCAAGGCGGAGGAGGAGCGGCTGGAGCGCGAGCGCCAGGAGCAGCTCGCCAAGCTCCGTGCCGAGGAGGAGGAGCGCAAGCGCCAGGAGGAGGAAGAGGCCCGGCGCCGCGAGGCCGAACGGCAGGCGGAGGAGGCCCGTCGGCGGGCCGAGGAGGCCCGGCTGGCCGCCGAGGAGGAGCGCAAGCGGCGCGAGGCCGAGGAGAAGGCCCGCCGCGAGGAGGAGGAACGCCGCCGCAAGCAGGCCGAGGAAGAGGCCCGGCTGCGCGCGGAGGCGGAGGAACGCCGCCGCGAGAAGCAGCGCAAGGCCGAAGAGGCCCTGCTGCGGGCGGAGGAGGCGCGACGCCTCGCCGAGGCAGCGGCGGCGAAGGCCGCGGAGGAGACGGCGCGAAAGGCGGCTGCCGAGGCCGCGGAGAAGGCCGCCGCCGAGGCCGCCCGCGCGGAAGAGGCGAGGAAGGCCGCAGAGGCCGCCCGTGCGGAGGAGGCGCGGAAGGCCGCCGAGGCACAGCGGGCCGAGGAGGCGCAGCGGGCCGCGGAGGCCGCCGAGGCGCGGAAGGCGGCCGAGGCCGCTGCCGCCAAGGCCGCGCAGGCCGCCCGCGCGGCGGAGGCGTCGGCCAATGAGGTGACCGTGGAGACCCCCGTCGTGAACCCCGACGAGGTGACCGTGGAAACGCCCGTCGTGCAGCCCGACGAGGTGACGCAGACGGTGCCCAAGGTCTCGCCGAACGAGATCACCGTCCCGACGCCGGTCGTCGACCCGGACGCCGTCCGGCCCGAGGCGGAGACCTCGGTCCTGCCGCAGGTGCCGGCCGCGGACGAGACGGCGGTGCTCCCGCCGGTGCGGGCCGTCGACGAGACGGCCGTGCTGCCTCCCGTACGGGGGACGGACCCGGTCGACCGGGTCCCGCCGGGCATCTTCCGCGACGAGCAGACCGCCGGATCCAACGAGCAGACGCGCGAGCTGCCGCAGCTCGACGAGCAGGGCCGCCCGCGCCGCCGCTCCGACTGGGCGGAGGAGACCCCGCTCGACGACCTGCCGACCCTGGCGGACGAACTGCTCGGCCCGCACGACGACGAGGACGACGGCCGCCGCCGGCGCCGATGATCGTCTGAGGGACCGACAGCGCACCGACAACCGGGAGCGGGAACAACGCCCGCGAACCCGTTTAGTGGGCCCGGGGGGGTGTGGGGGCACCACCAAGGTGTGGGTAACAGGGGAG
>NZ_JBHWBS010000030.1:0-12030 GCF_042735655.1 Streptomyces sp. NPDC059567
CCGGGTGGGGGGGTGCGCCCGCGCGGCGGGGCGCGGGGGGGGTGGGGGGGGGTGGGGGGGGGGGGCGGGCGCCCCCCCCCCCCCGGGAGCCCGGGAAGGCCGGAGAGGAGCTCCCGTACGAGAGCGAGCGCGGCGCGCAGGGAGCGGACGAGGGCGCCTTCGGCGAGCTCGGTCGCTCCCTGCGCGGAGAGCCGGACGAGCCGGCCGAGGGCGAGGTCGCCGCGGCGCAGCAGCCAGCCGGTGGCGAGCGCGGCCAGCAGATGGCCGAGCACCATGGGCAGATCGGGCAGCAGCCCGGCGTTCTCCGCGGCGCCGGTCGCCAGGTGGGCGGCGTGCGGCCCGGCGGCCGCGGCGGCCGGGTCGAGGCCGGCGTCGGTGATGATCCGGGTCGCGTCGGCGGGGCTGATCGACGCGGCGCCCGCGCCGCAGACCAGCTTGGCGGCCATGCGGATCAGCGCGTCGTCGGAGGCCGGGCCGAGGGCGCCGGCCGTGAGCGGACGCTGTCCGAGGCCGAACAGCACGTGCAGTCCGAGCTGTCCGCCGGCCAGCGCCGTGACGATGACGGGCAGCGAACGCTCCCGCCCGGCGAAGAGCACGGTGATGCCGAAGATGCCGAGGAATCCGGCGACCACGGTCCACAACGCGATGCCCGCGCAGGCGGCGATGGCATGTCCGAGCCCGGACAGCACGACGCAGACCGCGGTGAACACCGCGGCCCTCAGCAGACGTGGTGCGAGCGCGGGGGCAGACATGGCGGGGCCCATCATCGCACCAGGCCCCCACCTGCCATACGGCAGGTCCGGAAGATCACCCTTTGGCTGCTTCGGGCCTGACATACACCGGCGTCCGGCGTGCCCACATCCGCCGAATGAGCGCTCTTGTGTTCCCCAGGGGCTTACGGACCCCGCAGGGCGGCAATAGGTAACGGTATGTCGCGCCGCAGCATGTCGAGCCGCAGCCAGGAGGCTGAAGCATGAGCATCTGGTGGTCCCTCCATCTGAGGCGCGAGGCCGCGAGCGTTCCGCTCGCCCGGCGGCTCCTTCTCGGCACGATGGAGACCGCGGGCGTCGACCCGGACATCTCCTACGAGTTGTCGGTCGCCCTGACCGAGGCATGCGCCAACGCCGTCGAGCACGGTGGCGACACCGGTTCCGGCATGGCCTCGGAGGCGTACCGGGTCACGGCCTATCTGGACGGCGAGACCTGTCGGATCGAGGTGGCGGACTCGGGTCCGGGCTTCTCGGGATCCCCGCTGCCCGCCGCCGCGGATGCCGAGAACGGCCGCGGTCTGCGGCTGATCGAGGAGCTGGCCGACCACGTCCACTTCGGCCGTACGGGCCGGGGCGGGGCGCTCGTCAGCTTCGACAAGATCGTCAAATGGCGGGCGGACGCCCCTCTCGCGCTGACCTGAGACCGATGACGTGTGACGAAAGGGCCCCCGCCGATCGCGTCGGCGGGGGCCCTTCTCGTACGGACGGAGTGGTCAGCCCTTCAGGCCGGCCATCCATGCCTCGACCTCGTCCGAGCTGCGGGGCAGCGAGTCGGAGAGGTTCCGGTTGCCGTCCTGCGTGACGAGGATGTCGTCCTCGATCCGGACGCCGATGCCCCGGTACTCCTCCGGCACGGTCAGGTCGTCGGCCTGGAAGTACAGCCCCGGCTCGACCGTCAGGCACATGCCCGGCTCGAGGGTGGTGTCGACGTACGCCTCGGTGCGCGCGGCGGCGCAGTCGTGGACGTCCATGCCGAGCATGTGACCGGTGCCGTGGAGGGTCCAGCGGCGCTGCAGGCCCAGTTCCAGGACGCGGTCGGCCGGGCCCTCGACGAGGCCCCACTCGACGAGCTTCTCGGCGAGCACGCGCTGGGCGGCGTCGTGGAAGTCGCGGTAGGCGGCGCCGGGCTTCACCGCGGCGATGCCGGCCTCCTGCGCCTCGTAGACGGCGTCGTAGATCTTGCGCTGGAGCTCGGTGTAGCGGCCGTTGATCGGCAGGGTGCGGGTCACGTCCGCGGTGTAGAGCTCGGTGGTCTCCACGCCGGCGTCCAGGAGCAGCAGCTCGCCGGAGCGGACCGCGCCGTCGTTGCGGACCCAGTGCAGGGTGGTGGCGTGCGGGCCGGCGGCGCAGATGGAGCCGTAGCCGACGTCGTTGCCCTCGACGCGGGCGCGCAGGAAGAACGTGCCCTCGATGTAGCGCTCGCTGGTCGCCTCGGCCTTGTCGAGGACCTTGACGACGTCCTCGAAGCCGCGGGCGGTGGAGTCGCAGGCCTTCTGCAGCTCGGAGATCTCGAACTCGTCCTTGACGAGGCGGGCCTCGGAGAGGAAGACGCGGAGCTCTTCGTCGCGCTCGGCGGTGACCTTGTCGGTCAGGGCCGCCTCGATGCCGGCGTCGTGGCCGCGGACGGCGCGGACGGGGCCGGTGGCCTCCTTGAGGGCGGCGGCCAGTTCGCGTACGTCCTTGGCGGGGACGCCGAGGAGCTGCTCGGCCTCGGTCAGCGAGTGGCGGCGGCCGACCCAGAGCTCGCCCTGGCCGTCGAGCCAGAACTCGCCGTTCTCGCGGTTGGAGCGGGGGAGCAGGTAGATCGTCGCCCGGTGGCCGTTCTTCGTGGGCTCGAGGACGAGGACGCCGTCCTCGGTCTGGTCGCCGGTGAGGTACGCGTATTCGGTGGAGGCGCGGAAGCTGTACTCGGTGTCGTTCGAGCGCGTCTTCAGGTTGCCGGCGGGGATCACCAGGCGCTCGCCCGGGAAGCGTGCGGAGAGCGCGGCGCGGCGGGCCGCGGTGTGCTCGGCCTGCGCGATCGGCCGCAGGTCGTGCAGCTCGGTGTCGGCCCAGCCGGACTTCATGTTCTCGGCGAGCTCGTCGGAGACGCCCTGGTACAGGCCGTTCTTGCGCTGCTTGATCGGTTCTTCGGACTCGTCCGGGGTTTCCGGGGTGAGCTCGTCTGCCACGGGGGGTCTCCTTTGGTACGACACTGAACCCCCTCCATCGTACGGTCGTACGGAAGGGGGCCCAGGGCCGGAAGACCCATTACCGCTGAGTCACATGTCGTCTACGCGCGGCGCACGAGAAGCCCGACGCGTCCGCGAAGCGGACCGCTCACGCTGAGCGCCGCTCACTCGAAGCGGGCCGCTCTCGCTCAGCGCCGCTCACTCGAAGCGGGCCGCGAGCAGGACGACGTCCTCCCCGTCCACGGCGGTGTCGAGCCCCTCGGGCAGCAGGGTCCGCAGCACGTGGTCGGCGATGGCCCCGGGCTCGGTACGGTCCGCCTTCGGCACGCTCGCGGCGGCCGCGTGGAGCCGTGCGAAGGCCCGGTCCATCGGGTCGCCGGTCCGGCGCAGCAGCCCGTCCGTGTACAGCAGCACCGTTTCTCCGGGGGCCGGGGCGATCTCGACGCTCGGTGCTTCCCAGCAGGCGAGCATCCCGAGCGGCGCGGACAGCGAGGTCTCGACGTACTCGGTGCGGTGGTCGCCGATGATCAGCGGCGGGGTGTGCCCGGCCCCGGCGAGGACGAGCTTGCGCTGCTTCGGCTCGGAGTAGGCGAAGAGCGCGGTGGCCGAGCGGGCGGGCTCGGTCAGCCGGAGCAGGAGTTCCAGATCGGACAGGACGGCGACGGGGTCCTCGCCCTCCATGACCGCGTACGCCCGCAGGGAGGCGCGCAGCCGTCCCATGGCGGCGAGCGCGCTGGGGCCGGTCCCGGACACGGAGCCGACGGCGAGCCCGAGGGCCCCCTCGGGCAGCGGCAGCGCGTCGTACCAGTCGCCGCCGCCCTGCGGGCCGGTGCTGTGCCGGGCGGCGAGCTGGACGCCGGGGACTCGGGGGAGGCGGCTGGGCAGCAACTCCTCGGCGACGGTGGCGACCTGGACGCGGGCGCGCTCCAGCTCCAGGAGACGGGCGAGGTGTTCGGTGGCGTAGCGGCCGTAGAGGCCGATCAGGTGGCGCTGGCGCTCGACCGGTTCGGCGGGCTCGTCGTACAGCCAAACGAGGGCGCCGAGCTTGCCGGCGGCCTCGGTGGCGAGGGGCAGGGCGTAGCTGGCGGCGTAGCCGAGCCGGGCGGCGACCTCACGGTGGCGGGGGTCGAGTCCGGCCTCGCCGAGGAGGTCCGGCACCGCGACCGGATCGGGGACGGCGACGCGATCGGGGGCGGTGAGCGGATCGCGGGCGCTGAGGGGGTCGCGGGGGTTGAGCGGATCGCGTGCGGCTCCGGAGCCGGTCGGTTCGGGGAGGCCGTCGAGGATGCGGCCGTAGGAGGTGGCGCTGCGCGGCACGGTCTCGATGGTGCCGAGCTCCGCGTGGGCGAGCCCGAGGCCGACGGTGGAGGTCGGGCCGAGTCCGTCGGCGGGTTCGAGGACGGCCATGCCGCGGCGGGCGCCGACGAGGGCGGCGCCGGCGCGCAGTACCTCACGCAGCGCTTCGTCGAGCGAGCCGGTCTTGACCAGGCGTTCGGTGAGTTCGTGGAGGGTGGTGAGGTCGGAGACCCAGCCGGCCAGCCGGTCCTGGATCAGCTCGCCGGGGATGTCCGGGAGGGGCGCGTCGGAGGGGATGACGGGCGGGACGGGCGCGGTAGTGTGCGCGGGCGACGGAACCGTGGAATCGATTCCGGCCACTTTCGGCAGGTGTGGGGCGCTCATGTCGACCGGCTTTCCGACCGGTGTGTTTCGCTCATTAGCATCGCAAACCCCCATGTCAATCTGCGCCGCTAGCAATGCATCCACATGTACACGCACAAGAGGAGCGATGTCCAGCATTGTCCCCACGGGACTTGTGGTGTCTGTGGGGTTTGGCAGAAGGGTTGAAGTGCAGGCCAAGTTGGCTGAAAATTACCCCCACCGTGCACCTTTTGCGGTCGACTGGCGTCGTTTGAAAGCGCGTTGATTAGAACGTGATGGGTACGTAAACGGTGATGGCCAGGGGCAGTTGAAGCAGCCCCGGAACCTGGCAGGGTGCCTGGGCGTCCTCACCGCCGCAGGCCGCGCCCCTCGAGTGGACGACGAGCCTCAGCTCGGCCCCTCCCGCCCCACCGCACGGGGCGGTGAACCGCCGACCTTGTACGCGCTGATACGCACAGTGAAGTGATCTGCACGTGGTGTGATGTGGATTCGGCGTTCAACGGAAAGGAACGAGCGCTCATGCGCGAGATCCTCGGAAGGCGACGCAGGCTCCGGTTCCGGCGCAAGGAGAGGACTGTCCAGCTCGACGCGGCGCTCATGTGCGCCACCGAGTGGGACTGGCCCGTACTGCCCGGCGTGGGGCTGAAGACGACGACGCGTACGTCCGGAGGGGTGGGCTGCGCCTGCCCCGACCCGCAGTGTGTCGTTCCCGGCGCACACCCCTTCGACCCCGGCCTGCTCGCGGCCACCACCGACGAGCGCATGATCCGCTGGTGGTGGAGCCGCCGGCCGGAGGCCCCGATCGTCCTGGCCACCGGCGGCAAGGCGCCCTGCGCGGTGAGCCTGCCGGCCGCAGCGGGGGCACGCGCCCTGGCCGCTCTCGACACGATGGGCATGCGGCTCGGCCCCGTGGTGGCGACACCGACCCGCTGGTCGCTGCTGGTCGCCCCGTACGGCCTGGAACGGCTCGGCGAACTCCTCTACGCGAAGGACAGCGTGCCCAGCTCGCTGCGCTTCCACGGCGAGGGTGGCTATCTGCTGCTGCCGCCGTCGGCCGCGGGGACGGGGCAGGTGCGCTGGGAGCGCGCGCCCCTGGAGGGCTCGGCCAGGCCGTGGCTGCCGGACGTGGAGGCGGTCGTGGACGCGCTGGTGGAGGCGAGCACGGGCGCTCCGGAGGGCGGCAGCAGGCTCGCGTACTGAGGGGGCGGAGGGCACCCGCGCACTCACTGGCGGGGGTTCGAAGGCGCCCGCGGACTCACGGGCGGGCGGTCCGTGCTGTGGGCGATCCGTGCGTGGACGATCCGGCCCGTGGGTGCTCCGTGCCGCGGGTGCTCCGTGCGCCGCGGGTGCTCCGTGCCGTGAGTGCTCCGTCTCGCGGGCGCTCCGTCCCGTGGGCGCTCCGTCCCGTGGGTGGTGCCGGAACTCGGGGCGGGACCTCGCCGCCGGAACTCGGGGCGGGAACTCGGAGCCGGAGCTCGGGGCCGGTTCCGGAGTCCGTGTCACCCGAACGGGTGTGAGGCGGCCCGACTTGTACGGGAAATGGGCGCGCGGCGCGCTGCGCGCCCTCGATCCGCCGATATCTTCGGCCCACCGTTCACGAGTCGCAGCCAGCCGGGCAGGTGGGTCCCCATGAATCTCCGCATGATCGGGCTCGGGGCCGTCGTGGTGTGTGCCACGCTCCTGCCGCTGGCCGCCCTGGCGGGCCCGGCGGCCGGCCCGGGGCCCGGCGACGACGCGAAGCCGAAGGCCGACGGCGGCCTGCTGCCGGGCCTCGGCCTCGGCGCCCCCGAGGAGCGGCCGAAGCCCGTGATCCCGGCTCCGTCCGCGCCGCGGCAGCCGTCGTCCTCGGACCTCCCCGGTCACGCCTCGCACTGCGGACCCGAGCTGACCTCCCCCGACGGGATCGAGGCGCAGACCTGCGTCCTCACCGAGGGGCCCGACACCTGGGCGCGCACGTACTACCGCAACGCCACGGGCCAGCGGCTGGACTCCGTACTCACCCTGATGGGCCCTGCGGGGCGGACCGTACAAGTGCGTTGTGCCATCCCGGCACAGGACGAACCGGGGGCTTGTGAGACGCCTCGGGAGCGCGCGCGGGGCGCGGCTTCGGCATATTCGGCCGTGGCGGAATTCGCGGGCGCGGGAGAGGGCGACAGTACGCCGCTGCTGCTGCGGTCGGGGAGCAACGCGGCGCGCACGGGCGGTAGTTGAGCGCGGGACGAGATTCGTCCGGGCATGAGAAGGCCCGATCGCTGGCGACGGGGGATGCACCAGCGACCGGGCTTCTAGAACCGTAACAAGAGATCTGCGGTTCGCAAATTCGATCTCGGTTATTCGGACAGGGATTTATCAGGTCGTGCGGCGAGGTTGTGGCGGAAGTCACCGACTGGTCGGTCTGTCAGTGACGGCGGCCACCTCGCGTGTCAGCTGAGAGTGACCTGACGGTTGGTGAGACCGCCGCGCGCCCGACGCTCCTCCGGCGTCAGCGGGGCGTCCGAGGCCAGCGCCGCGGCGAGACGCTCGGCGAACTCGGCGGCCGGCTTCTCGCAGTCCTCGGCCCCCATCGAGGTGGGCAGGTCCCAGACGGGGACCATCAGGCCGTGCGCCCGGAAGGAGCCGACGAGGCGGGTGTCGTCGACGAGGGCGGAGGTGCCGGCGGCGTGCAGGCGGGCGAGCGCGTCGAGGAGCTTCTCCTCGGGGTGCGGCATGACCCAGCGCAGGTGGTTCTTCTCCGGGGTCTCGCACCAGTACGCCGAGTCCACACCGGTCAGCTTGACGGTGGGGATCGCGGCGGCGTTCGCACGCTCCAGGGAGGCGGTGACCTCGGGGTTGGAGTTGTCGGCGGACTCCGGAATCCAGAATTCGAAGCCCTCGTGCACGACCGGCGCAAAATCGCTGTTCGGGTCGAGGAGGTCTTGCAGACGGGGGCCCTCGGTGGGCACGCGGCGGGGCGCGACCGGGGTGCCGGGCTCCGCTTCCAGCGCGCGCTGGAGGGTGTCGGCGAGATCGCGGGCGAGGTCGCCGGAGGACGAGTCGTTCTGCAGCGCGAGCAGCACGGAGCCGTCGTCGCGGCGCAGCGCCGGCCATGCCATCGGCAGTACGGTCGCGAGCGTCACGGACGGCACGCCCTCGGGCAGCCCGTCCTTGAGGGTGAGCGGGACGGTGGCGGCGGGCACCAGTTCGCGCAGCGCGACCCAGTCGCACTCGCCGGGCAGTCCCTCGAAGGGGCGCTGGACGAGCTCGGTCACGGCGTGCGCGGCGGCCCGGCCGTGACACGCCTTGTAGCGGCGGCCCGAACCGCACGGGCACGGCTCGCGCGCACCGACGACCGGGATCTCCCCGTTCGTGACCTGTGCCTTGGCGGCCTTCGTCTGGGGGCGCTTCTTGGCCATGGTGTGGCTTCTCCCGATAGCGGCAGTGCGGTGGTGCAGGGCCGTGCTCGGTGCACGGCTCTGTGTCGGGCGAGCCTAGCCGTACGGAAGCGATGCGGGGCTCAGGGCGGGGCGGTCGATGTCCCGTCTGTTGCCGGACCGTCGAGCACCCTGGCGCGGAGCGGGCCACCAGGGCTGATCTCGGGCCCGACGTGCGGCCGGTACACGGGTCGGCTGTCGGGGTCGGACGTGCGGCTGGTTCGACGGTCCGCTGTCGGGGTCGGGCCGGTGCGGCCGGTCAATGGGTCCGCTGTCCGGGGCGGACGTGCGGCCTGCTCGACGGTCCGCAGTCCGGGTTGGACGTCGGGCCTGTTCACGGGTCCGCTGGTCGAATCCGGCGTGCGGCCTGGTTACGGGTCGGCGCGTCCGGGTCGGACGTCGGGCTTCTTCACGGGTCCGCTGCCCGGGTTGGACGTCGGGCCTGTTCACGGGTCCGCTGGTCGAATCCGGCGTGCGGCCTGGTTACGGGTCGGCGCGTCCGGGTCGGACGTGCGGCCTGCTCGACGGTCCGCTGCCCGGCCGACCGCCCAGTCCCGGCCGACAGCCCAGGTCCCGGCCGACCGCCCGGGTCACGATCCCGGCCGACCGCCCGGGTCACGCGGTCCCGGCCGACCGCCCGGGTCACGGTCCCGGCCGGCCTTCTCTCGTACGGCCCCGCGTCAGTCCAGGTCGTCGTACGCGTCCAGGAAGTCGAAGCCCGAGCCGCCGCCGACCCTCGCCGCGAAGTCCTCGCGCCGGTGGCCCTCGGTGACGATCACCCAGACCGTGACCTCGCCGGTCGCGCTGTCCCGTACGCCCCAGTCCTGAGCCAGCGCACCGATGATGTTCAGCCCACGGCCGCCGCGCGCGGTGACCGAGGGCGTCGAAGGAACAGGCCGTGTGGGACCACCGCCGTCCGTCACCTCGACCGTCAGGCCACCCGACGCATCGACGCGCCACGCGGCTCGGACGTCCCCGTCACCCACTTCGGCCCGCCCCAGCGGCCTGCCGTGCCGGCAGGCATTACTGAGGAGCTCGGAAAGGATCAGTACCGCATCGTCGACGACCGATTCGGACATCCCGCTGCGGCTCAAATGCTCCCGCATACGGTGTCGCGCCTCACCCACGCCCGCAGGGCCATGGGGTACGGCCATGCTCGACGACGTGGGCACCTCCTGTGCCACCACCAACGCCACCCCCGAGACCTCCTTTGCCCCACGCCACGGTTTGGATGCCCCAATGGCCTGGACCGGAAACCGGCCAATGAGCCTCCGGTGACGCACTCGTGACGATCGAGTACGGGCCGAACGCGCCGGTGCACTCCCCGTAAGCCCCGATACGGGTGGGGAGAACGGGTCAAACGCGGCCCAACTGGGACAGCACCTGCTTCGGGCGGTTGGTGATGATCGCGTCGACGCCGAGCCGCTCGCACAGCTCCACATCCTCCGGATCGTCCACAGTCCATACATGGACCTGGTGTCCGGCCTTCTGGAGCCGAAGGATCACGGTGGGGTGGTGGCGGACGATCCGGATCGACGGTCCGGCGATCCGCGCGCCCGCCGGCAGCCTTCCGTCCCGCAGCCGGGGGGTCACGAACTGCGACAGCGAGACGGTGGGGAGGGTCGGCGCGGCCGCCGCGATCCGGCCGAGGGAGCGCGGGGAGAAGCTCATGACGCGCACCGCGGAGTCCTCCGGAGCCGCCGGCTCCGCGAGGCCGAACCGCTTGAGGAGGGTCAGCAGCCGCTCCTCCACCTGACCCGCCCAGCGGGTGGGGTGCTTGGTCTCGATGGCGAGCTCTATCCGTCGCCCGGCGTCGGAGACCAGCTCGAGGAGGCGTTCCAGGGTGAGTACGGAGGTGAGCTCGGGGTCCTTCCAGTCCGGGCTCTCGCCCGCCTCCTCGCGCCCCCTCCAGGTGCCGAAGTCGAGCGCGGCGAGGTCGGCGAGCTCCAGGGCGGAGACGGCGCCGCGGCCGTTGGAGGTGCGGTCGACGCGTCGGTCGTGGACGCAGACGAGGTGGCCGTCGGCGGTGAGCCGGACATCGCACTCGAGCGCGTCGGCGCCGTCCTCGATGGCCTTCACATAGGCGGCCAGAGTGTGTTCCGGGGCGTCCTCGGAGGCTCCGCGGTGGGCGACCACCTGAACAGGGACGCGGTTGGTGTGCTGCCGTGCGTGGGTCACCGCGTCATGGTGCCATTGGCGGGGCGGCCGTATCGGATCGTGTCCGTTCTGTCCGTAAATAAAGAATGGGGTGCGGATGCACAGCTCCGCCTTACAGTGGCCTGACGTCCTGTGGGAAAAGCTGTTCGCAGCACCCTAGTGATGGCATCCACCCGTGCAGTGAACGAGGAGAGAGCTGTGAGTACCGAGAACGAGGGCAGCGCGGTTCCGGCGGACCCGAATGCCCCGTCCGTCCCTCCCGCCCCTCCGACACCTCCTGCGGCTCCGTCCGCACCCCCTGCCGTGGACGCATCCGAGCCGCAGGCGGCGCCCGAGCCCGCCACGGCACCGCTGCCGGTGACCCCTCCGGCTGAGGCTCCGGTGGGTGCGACCGTCGGTGCGGGTGCGGGTGCTCCGGCGGGCGCGGGTGGCTGGCCGCCGGCACCGCCGACCGTGCCGTCCTGGGGCGAGCCCGTCCCTCCCGCCCCGCCGGCCCCGCGGAAGAAGACCGGCGGTCTCGTAGCGGCGGTCCTCGTGGCCGCGCTGGTGGCCGGCGGTGTGGGTGGCGGGATCGGCTACTGGGCGGCCGAGCGCGGTGACGACGAAGTCAGCTCGACGACGGTCTCCGCGGGCGACTCCCCGGCGGCCTTCAAGCGCGATCCGGGCACGGTCGCGGCGGTGGCGGGCAAGGCGCTGCCGAGCGTCGTGACCATCCAGGCGAAGTCCGGCGGCAGCGGCGCCGGCGACAGCGAGGGCGAGGGCGGTACGGGCACCGGCTTCGTCTACGACAAGGAAGGCCACATCGTCACCAACAACCACGTGGTGGCGTCGGCGGCGGAGGGCGGCACGCTCTCGGCGACCTTCTCCAACGGCAAGACGTACGACGCGGAGGTCGTGGGTCGGGCCGAGGGCTACGACGTGGCCGTCCTGAAGCTGAAGAAGGCACCGGAGGGGCTGGCCCCGCTTCCGCTCGGCGACTCCGAGAAGGTGGCGGTCGGCGACTCGACGATCGCGATCGGCGCGCCGTTCGGCCTGTCCAACACGGTCACGACGGGCATCATCAGCGCCAAGAACCGCCCGGTGGCCTCGGGCGACGGCTCCGGCGGCAGCAACTCGTACATGAGCGCCCTGCAGACGGACGCCTCGATCAACCCGGGCAACTCCGGCGGCCCGCTGCTGGACGCGAGCGGTGCCGTGATCGGCATCAACTCGGCGATCCAGTCGACCGGCAACGGCTTCGGCCAGACCCAGGCGGGCTCGATCGGCCTGGGCTTCGCGATCCCGGTCAACCAGGCCAAGAACGTGGCCGAGCAGCTGATCAAGACGGGCAAGCCGGTGTACCCGGTGATCGGCGCGACGGTGAACATGACCGACAAGGGCGCGGGCGCCACGATCGCGGACGAGGGCGCGGGCGGCACCCCGTCCGTCACCGCGGACGGCCCGGCGGCGAAGGCCGGTCTGAAGGCGGGCGACGTGATCACCGGCTTCGGCGACCGCCAGATCGACAGCGGCCCGACGCTGATCAGCGAGATCTGGACCCACCAGCCGGGCGACTCGGTCGAGATCACGTACGAGCGCGACGGCAAGACGGCGAAGACCACGGTCTCCCTCGGCGAACGCACGGGCGACAACTGACCGGCTAGGCTGTCCCCCGCGCCGTCCTGAACGGGATCCGGCGCGGGGTGGGTTGCCCGAGCGGCCTAAGGGAACGGTCTTGAAAACCGTCGTGGCGCGAGTCACCGTGGGTTCAAATCCCACACCCACCGCTTGCAGGTCAGAGAAGTAGCAGGTCAGAGGGCGGGCCCCGGATTACGGGGACCGCCCGCAGGTCGGGAACGGTCGAACAAGTACTCACCCCAAGCC
>NZ_JBHWBS010000030.1:12040-13760 GCF_042735655.1 Streptomyces sp. NPDC059567
CCCCGTCGGCACGGGTTCTCCACCGCGGGGGGGCGATAGCCCCCGGGTTACCACCCCCCCCCCCCCCCGCGGCCTGGACCCCGCTCCTCCGGGTCGGGGGGGGCGCCCGTTCGGGGGGCCCCCCCCCTCTGTGCTTGACCTGTCTCACCTTGACTCGCCCGTATCCCGGTCCTGACCAGTGCGTATGGGCCATGTGTGGGCCAGGATCGGCGACTCAGTCGCCGTTGAGCCCCTTCTCGATGAGCGCGTTCGCGAGGGACTGTCGACCCTTGAGGATCTTGGCGTAGAACCGGAAGAGCACCGTGAGGCTGTGCCCGGCTCGCTGCGCGACCTCCATCGGATCCACCCCCGAGTTGATCCACAGGGAGACCCCGGCGTGGCGAAGCGAGTACGGCACATCCGCGAGCGGTGTTTTCGCCTCCTTCGCGGACAGTGCCTTGAGCCGAGCCGCGTCCCACAACGCGCAGTACTCCGTCGACCGGACGCGTCCGCCCATGGCCGCACGGAAGAGCCGGCCGTCGTCGGCCACCCCGTACTTCTCTTTGTGCTCCCGGAGCATCGCGGTCAGCACAGGCGGGATAGGCACGGACCTCGTGGCCGTCCTCGCCCGGCGCTTGAGTCCACGCTGCTCGAACGACTTCCCATCGTCGGTCCACCCCGAGCCAACCTCGGGGCGGCTACCCGCGAGGATCAGCTCACCCCATCCGGTCTTGGGCAGGGTGCAGTCCTCCGCGCGCAGTGCTGCGATCTCTGACGGACGCATGGCGGCGTAGTACAGGCACCCGAAGAAGGCGGCCATGTGCGCCCCCCGGGCACTGAGCTGTCGCACAGCGTCGATCAGGGCGGCGGCCTGGTCCGGGTTGGGGACGTACCGGAAGTCGACTTCGTCGTCCTTGTCCGGAGCGGTCCAGTCGACTCGCCCGAGAGGGTTGGTGGGAAGCGTTCCGCGCTCCACGGCGTACCGGAGCGTGTTGCTCAGGACCATGCGCTTCCGGTTCACGGTGTTGTCCGCAGCAGACTTTCCGTCGAGCCTCTTGGAGAGGGCATCCAGTGCTTTGCGTAGCCGATCCGACGTCCCGACCTCGGTCATCTTGACCGTGTTCTCCGCGATCCAGGAGAGGGCCGCCGCAACGTCCTCGGGCGTTTCCTCAACCGCGTGACGCGGGCGCAGTACGCCGTCGGCGTCCTGAGAGGCCCGGAACGCCCACCCGTAGAGAGCCTTGCGCAGGACTGCGTCAGCCGGGGCACCACGAGAGCTGGACACGAACGCCGGCGTCACGGTGGCGAAGGTTTCGGCGATGCTCGCCCGGTGCTTCGCGGCCGCCTTGGGCCACTTCATCAGCACATACGCCGTGGCGTGCTCGAACCACGTCGGGGTGGTCAGCGCCTCGAACTCCGAGACGGGAAGTCCGGTCTGCTCATCGAACTGTTCGCGGTTGCGGAGCGCCGCCAACAACTCGGAACGGCGGCCGTCTGCCTGGGGCTTGAGCTTGAAGCTTCGGGAGTGTGGACGCTCGCCGACCCGCCACCGCAGTTCGAACGGCTTCGGGCGGCCCTTGCGCTGCCTGATGGACCAGATGTCTACGTCGTACGTGAGCATGTCTCTCCAATGGGGGAGAGGGGGCCCCCCACCGCCCGGGCGCCACGCGTTGGGGGGGGTGTGTGGGGCGCGGACGCAAAACCCCGCAAACAACCCGACAGCGACGGACGGCGCCACGGG